>RFHT01000661.1 GCA_003696835.1 Bacteroidota bacterium | reverse complement strand
TGGTTGGCTTTGCTCTGGAGGCGGTAGCGGCTGTAGTTGAGCCAGAGGATGGCGCAAAGAAAAATGAGGCAAATACCGGCTCCGAACCAGTAGATGCGTTGCAGGGCCTGCTCGTGGGCGCGCTCGATGCGTTCGTTTACCAGCTTTTCTTCTACGTGTCTGATGGTATATTCATTGCGCCTCAGATCAATGATGCGGCTGATGTCTCCCTGGTAGAGGGAGTCTTTGAGCTTCATTTCGTAGCGCAGCACCTGGTAGGCTTTTTCGAGCCTGCCCATTTGCAGGTAGGCCTGAGAGAGCAACTCGAGTATGTGCTCCTTCCCCGCCTGGAGTTTGAGGCTTTGGGAGATGGCCAATGCCTGCCGCAGGGTTGAAACAGCCTGCCCCAACTTGCCATTTTGTTGAAAAAGTTCTCCCCTTGCTTTGAGGCAGTGCATTTGGAGAACCAGGTTTTCCTGAGAAACCCCCAGCTTTTCGGCTTCTTCAATTTCGCTCAGAGCCAGCTCGGTTTGGCCCATTTTTCCATGTGTAATTCCCATATTCAGCAGGGCATAGCCCAGGTTGTTGCCATCCTGCAGCTCGCGGGCAAGCTCCATGGCCCTGCCCAGATGCTGCAGGGCCTGGGCGTACTTGCCTGTTTGCTTGTACACCCCTCCCAGCGCCGCCTGTATGCTGCACTGCCAGCGCAAGGCCTGCTGCTCATGGGCCATCTTCAGGCTTTTTTGGTAGTACAGCAGGGCTTCTTCGTAGTTTTGGTCCTCATAATAGATATTGCCCAAATTGTAATTCACCCGTATGCGGATGTCGGCTTCTGAAATGTCAAAATGCTCCAGCTTGTACAGGGCCTCCAGCAGGTAGCTGATGGCCCGTCCGTAATGCCCCAGGCCCGAGTAAATATTGCCGATCAGCACCAGGGTGTTGACCTGCTCCTCCTCCGTAATGAAACGGGCATTGAGCAGCGGGTGCAAGTGCTCCAATGCCTGGTAGTATTGCCCCAGTGAATAAAATACCACCCCTATGCGGTAACGGATATGGGCCACCAACTGGCGGTTGTGTATCGACTCGGCTATGCCCAAAGCTGTAAAAAGGCTCCCCAATGCCCGCGAGGGCATTTCGGCTTCATACTGGGCTATCCCCAGCTCCATGTAGGCCTGGGCCAGCTGGGCCTGGCTGCCCCCCTGCCGGGACAGCCGCTCAATTTCCTGCTCATAAGCTTGTATGGGTTTCGGATGTGCATAAATAGGTAAGAGAAGGAAGAGGCACAAGTAGGCAATACGCCATGCCCGGCCACATAAAAAGCTCTGGCTACGCATAGAAGTACGGGGGTTTGAACAAAAATAGTTTTATCCAAAAATACTGCTTGTACCCATGCGACGCCATACAGGTGTAGGATTCCAGCCCAAAAGAACACAGGAAAACGGTATCTGCCGGGTAATGTTTAGTTTTTATGCTACAAAAAATGCCCGCCTGAAACCACAACTTCGGCATAATGCTACTTACAGCCTGCCGCTTGTTCGCCCCGGGCTGCCGCCCCCAAGGGCCTGGCAGTAGCAGCAAAGTGGATCAATTGTCTTTCTGGCGGGTGGGGGAGGCAGGTGCTTTAGGGTCCCGGGGAACACGGGCAGGAGAAGCGGGAGGCTGTTTTTTCTTTTGTGAAACCCTGATCGCTTTGGAGGACTGTTCTTTTCTGGGGGCCATTTTTTGCTCTTTTTGCAGCTTAATGGCAGGCGGCAATGGCGGGGGCTGCTGGGCATAGCTACAAAGCCCGCACAGGCTCAAAAAAGCGACCAAGGTAACTATTTTCACAAGTGTTCTCACGCTCATCTGGTAGTTTGTAAAAGAGTTGCTTTACAATATCACCTGAACAAAATCATGTTTGATATTTTCCTACGAAAAAAGTACTAAACCCAATAATTACCAAGTGAATTAATAGCCATGTCCGGCATTGCGCGCCTTCCTAAACAAGACCTTAAAAATGAGTATAAAATTGATGCAATTGCCAGTTGGAGGCATGTTAGATAATGCTTGCCGGGCGCCATAAATATCCGTTTTTACGGCAAAGACCAAAGGGAAGGACCTTCTAAGATGTTCAAGCCGGTGTAAAAAAAAGCGGGCCAATGGCCCGCTTATGACTATGTGCAGATAAGATTTTTGTGCTAAAAATGAAGCGATGAGGTTCAAATGAGAATCCTCACCGGTTCTTCTAACATTTGCTTGAGGGTCACCAGAAAGGCCGAGCCGGTGGCGCCGTCCACCACGCGGTGGTCGCAGCTGAGGGTGACCTTCATGATATGGGCCGGCACGATCTGGCCATCCTTTACGACGGGTTTTTGGGCAATACCTCCCACAGCCAGGATACAGGCGTCGGGGGGGTTGATGATGGCAGTAAACTCTTCTATGCCAAACATGCCCAGGTTGGAGACGGTGAAGGTATTTCCTTCCCATTCGGCGGGCTGGAGCTTGCGCTCTCTGGCCTTGGTGGCCAGCTCACGGGCCTGGGCTGAGATTTCGGCCAGTCCCTTTTGATCCGCGAAGCGGATCACGGGCACCAGCAGGCCCTCCTCCACGGCCACGGCCATGCCGATATGGATGTGGTGATTGTAGCGGATTTTGTCGCCCAGCCAGGCGGCATTCACTTTGGGGTGCTTGCGCAGGGCTGCGGCCACTGCCTTAATCACCATGTCGTTGTAAGAAATTTTGACCGGGGCCACCTCATTGATGGATTTGCGCGCCTCCACGGCCCGGTCCATGTTGATTTCCATGGTGAGGTAAAAATGCGGTGCGCTGAATTTGCTTTCGCTCAGCCTGCGGGCTATGGTTTTGCGCATTTGCGAAACGGCCACTTCCTCAAAGCTTTC
>RFHT01000660.1 GCA_003696835.1 Bacteroidota bacterium | reverse complement strand
CTCCTCCTTTTCAAGGAGGAGTTGGAGGTGGTTAATACATTTCATTGAAAATGAGCAACTTACAACAATTTTTTTTCACCCTGAGGGTGCTGAATAGTTGCGAAATTCGTATCAAAGATAAACGATTGATAATCAAGGCCTAATATCCCGAACTCACGTTATTCAAACACCAGCCGCTCATGCCTGGGAATAACCACAAATTCCAATATGCAGGGATCGTAAACATATTGGCCCGGATTCAGGAGTGCAGCCGGGATGCTGTCTGCGCGGTAGTACGAATTTACCCTGGAAGCATTGGGGACATCATTGGGGCCCAGCGCTTAAGTCACAATACAGGTACTTTTTCAGCTTGTTTGCTTAGCAGGGGAGGCTTGCTTTAGGTGTTCAATGGCCTCTATGGCCCGTTTGATGCCTCCTGCTGCTTCAAAAGAGGCCTTGATTTTCCGGAGGTTGGTGGCAAAAGCGGGCTCGGTGAGCAGGCGCTTTACGGCCGCCTGAAGGTTTTGGGGGGTAATGCGGTCTTTCTTTTTCCACCAACTGATACCTGCCCCCAACTCCTGTACGCGTATGGCATTGATGGTTTGTTCAAACGTTTGGGGAATAACGAGCAGCGGCACTTCGTGCCGCAGGGCATCGTGTATGCTGTTCATGCCGCCATGTGAAATAAACACATGGGTATAGGGCATGAGCAGCGGCTGGGGCGCATAGGTGCGCACGATGAAATTTGGGGGGATGGGTTCCAGCGCCTGCAGCTCGTCAAACTGGCCAGTGGACAAGACCACCAGCAGGTCCATTTCCCGGAAAGCCTCTATACAGCTACGGTAAAATGGCAGCTGCCCGGCCGATACCACCGTCCCCAGAGAAATATACACCACCTTTTTGCCCTGGAGGAGATGCAGAGGGAAAGGGCTGTTGGATACTGGCGGGCTGCCCGGCGGGCCTATGAGCAGGTAGTCGGGCCCCAGCAGTTCCGCTGCGGGGTGAACATAGCGGGAGGTGTAGCAGAGGTTGAGGGCTTCGCGGTTGATGTAGGCGTGGGGTATGTAGTAAAAAGGCATGCCATAGCGGCGCCTGAGCAGCAGGCTCTTCCAGAAGAAGGGCAGCAGGGCCGATTTGCCCTGCCAGAGCATGCGGGCCATGCGGCCCGCCAGTATGCGCCGGTAGGGGCGGCTGGCCGCCACGGGCTGCATAATGGCGCTGGAGCACACAGCCGGCACTCCCAACTGCCGGGCCACTACTTTGCCCCAAATACAAAGCGAATCGTGTATCACGTAATCGGGCTGCAGGGCGCGCACTTCCTCCAGCAGGGCAGGCAATACGGCATGGGCATAGTCCATGAGCATGCGGGCCGAGCGGAAGATATTTTGGGAAATTTCTACCAGGTCGATGTCAAAGGGCAGGGGGTAGGGCCGGAAGTGCGCCCCAGTTGGGGCAATGCTTGCCTCAAAGGCTTCTCCGGTATAGTACCATACCTCATCGCCCCGCTGCACCAGCTCGCGGGTGAGCTGCAGGGTAGGGTTGATGTGCCCATAAGCCGGCAAGTTGAAAAAGACGAGTTTCGCCATGCGGGAGTGCTCAGCTTCAGGAAACTTTTTCGTAAGCGGCCAGAATTTTCCTCACCAGCTTATGGCGCACCACGTCTGTGGCTTTGAGGCGAATAAAGGCAATGCCCTTGATATGCTTGAGAATGTGCATGCACTGAAGCAGGCCCGAGCGCTGCGAGGCCGGCAGGTCAATCTGGGTATCGTCACCGGTGATGATCATGTGGGAATGCTCGCCCAGGCGGGTGAGAAACATCTTGAGCTGCATTTCTGTAGCATTTTGGGCTTCGTCCAGTATCACGTAGGCCTTGTTCAGGGTGCGCCCCCGCATGTATGCCAGCGGCACGATCTCGATGATGTTATTGGCCAGGTAATACTTGAGTTTTTCGGTATGGATCATGTCCTCCAGGGCATCGTATAGGGGCCGCAGGTAGGGATCCACCTTTTCCTTCATATCACCCGGCAAAAAGCCCAGGCTTTCACCTGCATCTACGGCGGGGCGGCAGAGCACGATTTTTTTTACGCGTTTTTCTTTGAGGGCTTTTACCGCCAGGGCTACGGCTATGTAGGTTTTGCCGGTACCTGCCGGCCCTACGGCAAAAAGTACATCATTTTTTTCGGCCGCAGCCACAATTTTCCGCTGGCCGGCATTTTTGGGTTTGATGAGGTTGCCCCCGCTGCCATGTACCAGCACCGTTTCGCTGTCTGCTTCTGGCTGGGCTTCGGCGGCATGCATCTCATGGTCCTGCTCCAGCATTTCGTGGAAGCGGTTTTCAGATATCCGGCCTTTTTTTCTGATTTCTTCAAAAATGGCTCCCAGTATGGCTTTGAGTTGCTCTATGTGCTCGCCATTATGAGATTTGACTTTCAGCTCGTCCCCCCGGGCTACAAATTTAATGTCAGGGAAGCCTGCTTCTATCTGGCTCAGCCGCAGGTTATTTACTCCATAAACCTCCAGCGGGCTAATATCTTGTAGCGAAAAAACGTGTTCTCTCAATACAATTCTCTTTTTAATGGGTTCAAATTCAATTCTCAATACGAGTTTGGATAAAAATACATAATTTTACCTCTCTATTGCAAGTACTTATTACATACATGTACTAAAATGGCCATTGGTCGTAGTTTTTTATGTATAAGTAGTAGATATAAGGATTTTTTGCCAAAAGGTTTCATTCTCCAAAGGATATGCCCATCATTAGCCTGACATCTGACCTGGGATACAGTAGCCATTATGCCGCAGTGGTTAAGGGCGTGATCCTCAGTCTCTACCCCGGGGCTACCCTGGTAGATGTGAGCCATGATGTGCCCAACTTTGACGTCATGGAGGCTGCCTATATTGTTAAGCATACCTTTGAGGCCTTTCCTGCGGGTAGCATTCACATTGTAGCTGTTGACCCGGAGCATGCGCAGGCAGACTCCGCCGTGGTGGTACAGTACCGCGACCATTTTTTTGTTGGCCCCAACAATGGAGTATTGAGCCTGATCTGCGACGGGCAGGCAGATGCCTGTGTGCGGGTGGAACACCAGGGGCTGGTACAGCAAGGCTATCCGCGCTCGTTCAGGGCTGCACGGGTGTTTGCGCCTACGGCCGCTTTTCTGGCCAGTGGGGGTACCCTGGAGGAAATTGGGCCCGAAACGGAGCTCTTCGACCTGCGCTGGGGCGAGCCCAGCTTTGCAGGCAACTGCCTGCGGGGCAAAATCATTTACATCGATAAATTTGGCAACGCCATTACCAATATTTCCAAAGAACATTTTCTGGAGCTGAAGCAGGACAGGCCCTTCGAAATCTTCATCCGCTCGGTGCGCCTGCGGCGCATCGTCAACACCTACTCCGATGTGAACAAGGCCGATGCCCTGGCCATCTTTGGCGAAAGCAATCAGCTGGAGATCGCCATGCGCGAAGCCTCCGCAGCCCAGCTGCTGGGCCTCAAAGTGCACGACATGATTACCATTGAGTTTAAGGGAAACGGGCAGGAGTAGCCGCCGTGACGTGCAGGCTTTTGTAGCACTACCTGCATAAGGATTGGCCGGCCCTTCAATTAATCTTCGCCATCTGGCTGCCCTTCTTTTCTGCCGGAAATACAGTTTTGCACCTCCTCAAGCGAAATGCCCAGAAACTCGGCTATGAGTTCAGGGGCTATACCCTTGTCGGACATCCTCAGAATGCTGGCCTGCCGTTCGGCTTCGGCTTTTCGCCTGGCTTCCTCCTCGGCCTGGCGCTTTTCGGCCTCAATGCGGCGCCTGGCTTCTTCTTCGGCCTGGCGTTTTTCGGCCTCAATACGGCGCTTTGCTTCCTCCTCGGCTTGGCGCT
>RFHT01000659.1 GCA_003696835.1 Bacteroidota bacterium | reverse complement strand
TTGCGTCTGAGCCTTCCGTGGCTAAAGAGGTAATATGCTTTTTTCATTACTTACAAAAGTTTTGGCGCTTTGTTTTACTTATCCGTAACACAGCTCTTCAAAAGCGCATTTTTTACAAAAACTCCTGCGCGTGCAGCGGGCAGGCGGCCTGGAAACCAGTAGCAGTTGGTGCAGCTGATGCAGGTACTGCTGAAGCTGCTGCTCTTCTGTGGGGCGCAGCTCTACGGCCACCGTTTGGCGCAGCCTGGGATAATTGAGCAGGCCGGTAAAGGGCCCGCCTCCGGGAGCCTGCACCCCGCACAGCTTCAGCAGCCAAAGGTAAAAGCGCAACTGCCACTTGTGGGCTTCTTCACAGGCCCGCCCTTTTTTGGTTTCGTGCAAAACGCCCTGCTGCAGCTCGGCCCAGTCTATCCGGCCCCTTAGGTGGGTGCCCTCCGGGAGTTCTACCTCCAGGTCCAGTTGTTTGCTGGCACGCTGGTAGCTACGCTCATCCAAGAGCCGGCCCAATTGCACAGCCTGCGACTCCTGCTCCATCCAGAGGCCGCGCTGAGACAGCCAGGCTTTTCGGGGGCATAGCAGGTAATAGCCCAGCAGCATGCCCGTGAGGGTAGGTTTACCAATCATCGCTTTCTGTTTCGGTTTCAGTTTCGTATAAAAACCCCAGGCCCACCTCCTGCTGATAGAAGGAAGTGTAAATCAATTCCCACTCCTCATCGCCCACCCAGCGGCTCAGCTTTCCCAGCCTGCGCTGGTCGTCGGGTTTTCGCAGTTCTTTCTCTATGAGCCACAGGGGACAGGCAATGCCATACTCCAGTACAAATTGCTGGTACTCATGCCAATTTTCAAAGTTGGGTGGGCACTCCACCAGCACCACTTGCTGGGGCGGGATGTGCCTGCTTTTCCATTTGGCAGCTATTTCGGCTTCTGTATCATCTACGCGGGTATGGGGCACAATGAGCCAGTTTTGCTCCATCATATTGATGAGGGCCCGTTGGTTAGTGGCTGCCATACCGTTGAAGGCTGGAGGCCTGGGATAGAGGGCATTGACCCGCCTGACGAGTTCCTGGGGGGAAATTTCGCTTTTGGGTCCGCTCTGGGGCCACTGGGCGAGCTCCTGCAGGGTACGCAAAAAGGGTTGGGATGCCTGCCACTTTCTTTTGAGGAGTTCGCCATAAGGGGCTGCATAGGTTTCTCCCTTTTTGAGCGGCTCGAGCAGGTAGGCCGTGCCCAGGGGGCTTTCGCTGAAGCGGTTTAGACGGCCGAGTCGCTGAGCCAGGCGGTCCCAGGGGCAGAGATCGCTCAGCATGAGGGAGGCACTGATGTTCACACTCATTTCTCCTATTTGGGTCAAAATGGCAATTCCCCTGCCACCCTGGGGGCATTTCCAGGCATCTTTGCCCAGTGCCTGGAGCAGCCGTTGCTCTATGGCTTGTTTGTCGGGCTCGGTAAAGCGGCTGTGGTAGAGGATGGGCCTGAGCTGGGGGTGATGCCGCTCAAACCAGCGGTAGTAAGCTACGGCCCGGGCCACGGTATTGGCGTATATGATGCCGCTACCGATGCGGACCATCTTCTCTAGTATGGGTGCAGCGGCCTCTGGTCCTTCTGCTTTACCTGCCCACTGCAGCCTGCGCCGGGGCGCCTGGTCGGCAGCCCCGGCCTTCACAATAGAGTTGCGCAGCTCATAGAGCCTGGCCGCCGAGTCGGGTACCGTAGCGCTCATAATGAGCATAGGCACCTGCAGGGTCTTCAGCGCCTGTATGAGTACCAGCAGGTTGGCCTGTACAAAGGAGTCGTAAAAATCGGCTTCATCAAAGACCACGGCACTGTTGGCCAGAAAAAAGAAAGTGGCGTGTTGCTGCTCTTTGGTACCGGTAAGGCTCATCAGGAGATGGTCCACTGTGCATACTGTAACGGGTGTGGCCAGGATCTGGGCCATGAGCTGCTGCTCCCGTGCCATGCTTTGCTGCCGTGGATGGGACAGGTGTCCATAGCGCTGGGCCCAGGCACTAGAGTGGTAGAGCCCGGTTTCGCCCACATTCTCCTCCATGCTCATGGCCAGGGCGTTGGAAGTAAAGCGGGTCGGCATGGCCAGTACGAGGCGGTCAGCTCTTCCCTGGCAGATTTGCTGCTCGGCCCAGAGCAGGGCAGCGTAGGTTTTGCCGCTGCCGGTGGGCGCCCGCAGTATGGCCATAGGTTCCTTGGCCGCACCCAGTGCGGCCTGCTGCACAGGCCGCAACTGTGGGTAGCGCACCTTGAGCTCAAAGGTCGAGAGCTGGGGCAGCTCTTCGCCCCCTTCCGCCCTGCTGGCACGGGTGTCGGCCAGCTGGAGCAGGGCACGCACCGCGGCGTATTCGTAGCGGGCCAGCAGGCGCTCTTTCCACAGCGCCTGACTATCATAGGCATAGAGGGTGCTTTGACGCTCAAAAGCTTCCCAGTATTTGAAAAAAGGCCCGGCGCCTGTGGCACCAGCAGGGCGGCCATCCTCCAACCACCTGTGGCGGTGTTTGTAGCTCAGTTTGGCATGGTGGGCAGCTATGGCCACTTGTACCAGCGGATGCAGCTTGTGGCCGCTGGCTTCGGCCATTTGGAGGGAGGCAAACTCATGCCGCAGGCCGGCTTTTAGCAGAGCCTGGGCGCTCCAGCTGTCGCTCTGGCGCTTTTCGCGTGAAAACTCCCGATAGGCAAGGGGATCGAGCTGATCGGGGTCCAGCTCCCGTGCCATTCGCCAGCTGCGGTACACTTCATAGTCCTGCCTGCATGCCTGCTGCCATTGGGGATGCTCCTTGCCCAGATCGTGCCACCAGGCAGCCTCGCGCACCAAGCGCCGCAGGCGCTTACCACTTATCCGGCTGTATTTTTCAGCCAGAAAGGGCCACAGCTGCAGGATGTGTAGGGCCTGCTCATATACGTGCTGCCGGTGGTCGCGCAGGCTGATGCCTGATGGTTTAGCCAGGGGTTCCATCATGGCTTAGTTGTTGTTCATAGATTGAGGCCGGTACAGCTGCCCTTCGGCTATGGCCTGCAGGGCCTGGCTGTAGGCCTGCTCCACGCTAAGCCCTTCCTCAGTGGTGTCGTCTCCCAAAAAATAGCGTGCCCCTCTGGTCTCCAGCTCCCGGAGCATGCTGGCCCTTTCGGCCTCAGTGGTTTGGGGCGAAAAATAGCGCACTGCTTTGCGGCTCATCCTGTTGTCCAGTACAATCAGTACCCGGTTGGGCTCGCCCGAAATGGCATTTCGCGCCTGGTTGGCGTAGTCGTTCATGGCCTGGGCCGCCTGCAAAAAGAGCCGGACGCGCCGCCGGTGCTCCCCATCGTCAATGTGCTTCACATAGTGGGTGCCAATGTGTTTTTCATCTTCGTACTGAAACTCGCGCTGTACTCCTACGCGGCCCACGTCCAGGTGAAAACTCATCAGCATTTCGTCGCGCTGGCTAAACTCGTTGGTGGCCAGTGCCTGCTTTTGTTCTGAGTCTGCATTGGGGTTGAGTTTGAGCCTCACCAGTAGGTCGCGTCCCACTTCGCTGCTGTGGCGTGCCACGGCCATGGTGGCCGTTAGGGGGGCCATTCGCCTGCCGGAATAGCCCTTATCGGTGACGAGAAAGCCCCCAAGGTCGCTTTTGAGGTCTTTGGCAATATCGGTAGAAACGCCGTCTCCGTTTGCCACGTAGGTATCCCCCTTTTGGGGGTCCTGCTCGTTGAGGCGGTCCATGGCACTAAAGAGCACATGGCGCTGCATCTGGCCCGAAATGTACACCCGGCCATCGGGCAGGCGCTTAACGGATGAGGCATTGCCCAACAATTTTTCACCCCTGTTGGCAGCGTGAAGCTCCATGGGCGCCACCTGGGTGATGAGGATGGAAGTAATGAAAGTCATAATCAATGAATTTTAAAATTTTAATATTTGTCAAAAATAAATGAGAAGAAAGCAACATACTTGGTCTTGCTTCCCGCTTTGTTTCAGTAGCGGGAAGCACAGTTTCAGTCCTCAGGCATGGCATCAAAGGCGGTAGAAGTTTGCTGCAGGGGCTGCCCGGCGGGCGATTGAGTGGAAGAAGCCCCCTGGCCGGAGGAAGCCGAGTATGCCCTCACCCGCATAAATGCGGTAATGAGCTCCTGGGCCGTTTTGAGTCCAATACCACCAGCCTGTTGCCCCAGGGCTACGGCCTCCATAAAGGGCAGAGCTTCAGGATCAATTTCGCGCTTGGTGATGCGCCCGGCAATGGTACTAAGCTGCGAGAGCAAAGCCGTACCCGACCTGGCACTGTGAATGGTACTTTCAAATTGAGAAAGGTACTTGTCTTTGTATTCAGCCAGCGATCTGTTTGTGGAGGACTTATCACCCTCCACCTCTTCTTTGGCGGCTATATAGGCAGCTTTGTTGAGCGATACCCCATAAGCCTTGGCCGAGGCAATGAGTTGAGGGGTTAAATGGGGGTGTTCTTTCATCATGTATCGGATTAAAAGTGGAAATAAATGGAAGTCATATTCAGCCCTGAATGCCAGAAAATCTCTGAAGGTAGCAGGGGTAAAAAGCCGTAGAAAGCGATCAGCCATCAGCTCAAAGTGCTGTTTGCGTTTATCCTTGTTGGCTGCTTTACCTTTGTCAGTGGTACGGGGGAGGCGGGTTTTGTAGAGGGCTTGTACAATCGTCCTGCTTTCTCCATGCAGGGTAATGTCCACCAGGTGATGCCCAAAGTGTTCCTGGCGCACGCCCGAGTAGGATACCAGGTACAGGGGACGGCGATAAAGCTGCTCCAGCACCTGGCGGGCAAATTCCGCCCGGCTGTCTGCCCCCAGCAGCCGCCCCTTTTTTACCCATTCCCCTATGGCCACCAGCAGAGATACGGCCCCTATGGCCCTGTTTCGCACTGCATTGGGATAGTTTCCCTGAAAAATGGGGGGGCGTTCATACGTCTTGTTCTTCACACGCCCCAGCATGGGGTCTTCTCCTTCGCGTTCATCGCACATTTGGCGAAACAAACGCAGGTAGTCAATGAGCGGAAAAAGGCCCTGCTGCGGCAGGAAAAAGGGCAGATCGGGAATGATGCCGGTGTTGGCGGAGCCGGAGTCGGTAGCCCGCAGCCTGGTGTAGGCAGCGGCTTTGAGGGGGGTGAGGGTAGCAATGGCCGTAAAGGCCGCCATGAGGAGCCCCACCTTAGGGTCTTGCATGCTCGCCCTCCCATTGTTGAGCTTGCTCACCATAGGAGCAAAGGAGCGCTTGAGCGCATGGGGACGGGAAAGGGCTTTGTTTCTTTGCTTTAATTCATCAAGGAGCCTTTTTACTGCTTTGAGCAGTTCCTTAGCATCATTTCCCGTCAGTACATGGGGAGCCGTGTAGTAGCCATTTTTCGCCGACTGACCGCTCTTCCTTCCGGGGTCCAGCTTTTCCGGCTCCACATAGCCGTAGTAAATGCGATCAGCTTTGCCGGGCAGGCTACCTGCAGGCCGGAGCATAAACTGGCTCAGCCCCATTTCCAGGCTTTGTATGGCCATCTCCCTGAGCACTTCCAGGTCGGTAAAGTCGGCCTGGAGCTGGCCGGTCATCACAGCCGCTACGGCCAGGCCGTAGCGCGGGTAGGGGTGCCACTGGTTAAACTGTTTCATGATGCATCCAGTTGAGGTGAATCCATCCATCATTGGTCCCCAGGTAAAGGGGGCCGGCCGGGTTTTCAATGGCCGCTTCCAGCTGGCGGGCCAGGGCAGGGGTGGTATATACCTCATAGCGGTAGTTGCCCTGTGGGATCACGTACTCTCTCAGCTTAGGGCTGACGTAGTAGCGGGGAAAATAGGGGTGTATGGACCTGGTGTTGATCTTGCCCCGCTCAACGGCAAGCAGTTCCTCAAGGGAATCGTAGCTGGAGAATCCCTTCCTGTCGCCAAACTCAATAAGCTTAGGGCGTTTGCCTTTTTTGGCTGACTGGCTGGTGGTATCTTTCTCTTGGGTGCGGGAGGCCGCTATGAGGGGTTCCAGGCGGTAGTCATAGGTACGGCTCCCCCCTATAAAACTGATGCCATCGCTGCGCAGGTGCTGCGACCACAGGTCCTCAAAAGAAGAGACGGGAGGCTGAGCAATGAGGCGGGTTTCCAGGTGGTATTGCAGCAAGGAAATGTAGCCCGACTCACTGGCGGTATGCTTCCCTTTTAGCCAGGGGTGGTCTTTCCAGGGTGTATGTCGGCCCTGGGCCTTTTTGGCCGCTTTGCTCAGCTGTTTAATCACTTCTTTTCTCAGCTCAGGGCTAAAATGCCAGCCCAGGGCATTCTCCAGCATGGCGTGAAGCATGTGCATGGTAGGAGCCTGGAAGCTTCGGTAGTAAGTTCCTGGCTGGGTGGGCACCATGGAAAGTGGTGCCAGGGCGGTTATCTCCATCTGAGCCTGCAAGGAAAGCTCAGGAGGGTCCAAATAAAACTGAAGATTCATTATTATGAGTTTAAATGAAGTTAAATCAATGCACCAAATCCACTGCCGGTAAGCTCACCCGCCCCTGTGAGCCAGGCAAAGCGCAGGGCTTCGGGGCTGCCTTTGACCCAAACGGGGCAAATGCTGCAAATGTGTTCGGTTTCCTTAATGCTGATTTTTTTGAAATAAGGCTTGGGGTAGCTTCTGTCGAAGCCCATACTGGCCTCCAGGTGAGGCCCCTCAAAGCCCGCGGCCCTGAGCTTGCGCCTGAAAATACGCGTCAGAGCGGCATCGGCCTCAGCATCATCCCACTTCAGGTACTGCCTGCTTCCGTCGGGGCGCTTTTTCCTCAGCACTATGCCCCCATCTACCAGGAAGCGGGCACTGCTGCCAAAGCGGGGAAAGGGCAGCTCCATGGCCTTTTGTACGCGCATACCATATTTCCATTCGGTATCTTCCAAAATACCTTTGGCAAGCCGCCAGCCGTTTTCCGAATTGAAAAACGAAATGTTCAAACGGGCACCATTGGGGAACATCAGGCCTGCCCCTACCTTTTCTCCCCCTTTTAACCACCCAAAGCTGTAAAGACTCAAGCCATCATGCTCCTCATTGGGGCCCAGCCATTTGTGCAGCGCCCCGGTGAGAAAATGCAGGTGGTTGAAGGGCAGTGGGTAGTAATTGGGACTAAAATGAAGTTGAATTCGCATATTAACTCACGATTTAGGGTAAAATAAAGGCAAGCCTCCGCCAGAAGTTGGCGGAGGTGAAAAAAAAATAAAAAAATCATGTTTTTTTTAGTTCGGGATAGTAGCTGAAGCACTGTTTCAGCCTTTTTGTAATTTGCTGGCGCAGCCTCTCAGGTGCCAGTACCTCCACCCTTTCACCGTGGCTGAGAATTTCGCGCTCCAGCTCGTAGTTGATCACCACCTCAATGGAAACCGTGAGGCCCTGCTCGTCTTCGGCCAGTATTTGTTGGGTGGGATGCAGGGGCAATGATTTGATGTAAGGACTCTGCCTGGGCGTAAAACGCAGCACGATGGTCTGCAAGGGTTCATCGGGTTCATAGGTAATCCCGATGATGTGGGGCTTTTGCTCGCGGTATTCCCGCGCGGGGTCTCCTGTAAATGAGTCTTCTGTAAGCTTAAGCTCCAGGATACGATCCAGCCCAAATGTTTTTACCTTTACCCTTTCGGTTTTGATTTCACGCCCCACCAGATACCAGCGGTTTCGGTCTTCGAGTATGAGCCCTGGCTCTACCCAGCGTTCACGCGGCTTAGCAGTTTTGGAAAAGGCCTTGTACAAAAAGCGTACAACCCGTTTTTGGCGAAGGGCTTCCCAAATCAGCGGCAGGTAGCTGTTTCCCTGAAAATAATGATTGTCTTCCAGTAATAAATACTGGGCTGTCGAAAGCGAGTCCACCGAGCTGCCCAAAAACTCCATGCGCTCCCTTCGTTCAAGCAGTCTGACAAACTGGGTAAAATCTGAAATGTCTTCATCCGGCTCTATGTGCAGGTAGTAGCCGCGTCGCCGGGCATCATAGGCTACCGACACCCCGTATTCGTTTTTCAACTTCTTTATATCGCGCTCCAGTGTTCTGCCCGAGCAATGCAAAATTCCCTCCTCCTTCAAAGCTTCGAGCAGGTCGTTTTTTTGGGGGTAGCGAAATGGGGGGCGAACCATACGTAGCAGACAAAGGTAACGCCTCAATACGGTGAGCTGGTCCATTTTTGCGGCAGGCGGTTTAAATGTGTTGGCTGATTTACTATATGATATATGAAATTAAAATATTTTTTTAATTAAACCAAACAGGGGCAATAACTGCCTCACTCCGGCTGAAAATCCGTTTCATTTACCCAGCCGGCGCGCAGGGGTTCGCCGGCCAGGTAGCGCTCATAGAAGCCGCGCTGGCGCTGGTCGGCGTAGGGGTAGGCGTCGAATAGCTGGCCCTGGCCCAGCATGCGGGGGTCCTGCTGGGCGGTAAGTTGGGCAAAGAGCTGGCTTTTGAGGGTTTGCAGGGTTTCGGTGTAGGCCAGGTTGGCGGCCAGGTTGTGGGTGCAGTGGGGGTCTGTGCTGATGCGGTAGAGCTCTTCGGGGGGGCGCTTGCCAAAGCAGGCCTGCCAGTAGTGCTGCTCAGCGGGATGGTAGCGGCGCTGCAGTACGGCGGTTTTGGTGGGGCTGCCGTCGCAGTTGAGGTAGCCGGTTTCGGGATTGCCGGCCGGCCAGCGGTCGGGCTCAAAGTTGTGCAGGTACAAAAACTCGCCCTTTACGATGCCCCGTATGGGGTAGCCCTGGTCGTGGGGGCGGCCGATGTCGTGCCGCTCCTTGCCGATGAGCACATAGTCGGGGCGGTCGGTGTGGGGCTGTTGGTAGAGTATATCGGTAAGGGAAAGGCCGGTGATGGGCTGCATGCCGCTTTGGCGGGGGTCCACGCCTGCCAGCTCCAGGAAGGTAGGGGCAAAGTCGATGAAGCTGACGAAGGCCTCAACGCTGCGGCCAGGCTGGGCCAAGCCCTGCGGCCAGCGCATGGCCAGGGGCAGGTGGTTGGCCATTTCATAGGCCTGGCCCTTGATGCGGGGGAAGGGCATGCCGTTGTCAGCCGTCACCACCACGAGGGTATTGTCCAGCTCGCCTGCATCTTGCAGCAGCTGCAGCATCTGGCCCAGGTGCTGGTCGAAATACTCAATTTCGTAGGCATAGTCGAGCAGGTCGGTGCGCACCGAGTCGTTGTCGGGCCAGTAGG
>RFHT01000658.1 GCA_003696835.1 Bacteroidota bacterium | reverse complement strand
TAACCTTTTTTGCCGGGGGTACCCGGTACGATTACTGCCCGGTAGGTGCCCAGGTAATTGTTGGGAATGGGGCGCGTAGTGGCTGTGAGGAACAGAATGGTTTCACATACAGCAGCTTAAACCTGCTGCAGGCAGATCTTTGATCGTCAATACCAAATATCGTCCGTGTGTCAGGCTATACCGCTACGGGCAAAAAGGTTACCCCATCGCATGTTTTTTTTACCCATTTCCCGCAAAGTGGGGAGGAAAGAAAAGGAAGAAGGATGAGCGCAAAGGCAAAAAAAAAAACAGCCGAAGCTGTTTTTGAGCGAGAGACGGGAATCGAACCCGCGGCCCTCAGCTTGGGAAGCTGATGCTCTACCGACTGAGCTACTCTCGCAGCAAACTGATTTCAAATATCGGGAGGAAAAGTAAATTTCACAACATTTTGCTTATATTGGAACAAAAGTTTTGTCAACCATTAGCTCCCCCCCATGCAAAGTACCCATTTATCATGCTATTTATTTGCCGCCATCATGGCACCCTTCATCAGTGCCTGTAATGAGCAAACACCCGCCTCTGCCGAGCGCCTGGGCGAAATACACATAGAAGTAAGCGGCGCAGCCGAAGCCGTACCACACTTCCGCAAAGGCCTGCTGCTGCTGCACAGCTTTGAGTATGAAGATGCACGTGAAGCCTTCCTGGCCGCCCAGGCGGCCGATTCGGGCTTTGCCATGGCCTACTGGGGTGAGGCCATGACCCACAACCACAACATCTGGCACCAGCAGGACCGCGAAAAAGGCCTGGCGGCCCTCCAAAAGCTGGCTCCCACTCCCGAAGCCCGCCTGGAAATGGCGCCTACGCCCCTGGAAAAAAGCCTCATGCAGTCGGCCAATATCCTCTTTGGCGAAGGCAGCAAATACGAACGGGACCTGGCCTACCGCGATTACCTCGCAGAGCTGTATCAGCAATACCCTCAAAATCACGAAGTGGCAGCCTTCTATGCCCTCTCCCTGCTGGGGGCGGTACAGGAAGGCCGCAACGAGGCCGAGTACGAGAAGAGCGCCCGCATAGCCAAAGGCATTTTGCAGGAAAACCCCCGGCATCCCGGGGCCCTGCACTACCTCATTCATTCCTATGACGATCCCTATCATGCCCGTTTTGCCCTGCAGGCAGCCGACAGCTACGCCCAGGTGGCCCCCGATGCAGCCCATGCCCTGCACATGCCTTCCCACATTTATGTAGCAATGGGTATGTGGAAAGAAGTAGTGGCTTCCAACGAAGCTTCCTACCTGGCCAGCGTCAATCGCATGCAGGCCAAAGGCCTCGATCACGACGCCCGCAGTTACCACGCCCTGCACTGGCTCATGTATGGCTACCTGCAGCAGGGGCGCTATGCCGCCTGTAACCAAATCATGCAAAACATGCAGCAATACGTGGCAGAAAAGCCCTCCAAACGCGCCCGGGCTTACCTCGTGGGCATGAAGGCCACCTACCTGGTAGAAACCGAAGACTGGGACCATGAGGTGGCCGACATAGTGGCCGATGTCTCTGACCTCAACATTGCCCTGCGCACCAAATACGATTTCC
The DNA here is from genome assembly GCA_003696835.1 of Bacteroidota bacterium. Taxonomy (GTDB): domain Bacteria; phylum Bacteroidota; class Bacteroidia; order J057; family J057; genus J057. Next base: position 9,440 of record RFHT01000658.1, on the reverse strand, counting down.
TTACGGCCATGAAGGCCTGGCAGCAGGGCGATACAGCCCGTATGCACAGCTTGATAAAGGAAATGGAAACCGCCAGGCAGGCAGCTGCCATCAAGGCCTCGGACAAAGCCCTGGCCCAGTGCAATGCCGGCGGCTGGACCAGCGATGTGAGCCAGATAAATGTGGACCAGGCCGAAGTGATGATACTTGAGCTCAGGGCTCTGCTGGCCGGCCTGCAGGGCCGGGCAGCCCAGGCCGAAAGCTGGTTTCAGACAGCTACCCAACTGGAGGAAAGCATCAGCTACGCCTATGGGCCTCCCATCATCTGCAAACCTTCACACGAGCTGTACGGCCAGTGGCTGCTGCAGCAAAATCGCCCCCAAGAAGCCCTGGCCCAATTTGAAAAGGCCCTCGAACGCGGCCCCAAACGGGTGCTGGCCCTGCGCGGCAAAAAAGAAGCCGCTACCCAACTCGGCCAGCATGAGCTGGCCACCAACACCGACCAGCTGCTGCAGCAAATTCAAAGCCCGGCAGCCAGCCCCCCCATCAGCCTGTAGGGCAGAATGCAGGTCACAGGTTGGAGCGCAGCGGAAACTCCTTTAAGGAGATGCAGGTCACAGGATACAGGTGACAGGATGCAGGTGACAGGTAACAGGTCACAGGTTGGAGCGCAGCGGAAACTCCTTTTAGGAGATACAAGTGACTGGTCAACATTAATCAGGGATTGCCACCTGCATCTTGCATCCTGCATCTTGCATCTTGCATCCTGCATCTTGCATCTTGCATCCTGCATCTTGCATCCTGCATCCTGCATCCCGTCACCCCTCCCCTGCGCGCACAGCAGCAACCTCTTCGGGGCTTACAGCACTGGCATTGTTGCCAAAACTCTGGCGAATATAAGTGAGTACATCCGCTATCTGCTGGTCGGTCAGATGCCGGTGTGAAGCCATGGCATTCTGATAGGTCTCTCCATTGATTTCGATGGGTTCATTCATGCCATTGAGAATGACCCGTATGAGGCGCTGCTTGTCGCCCGTCACCCAGTCGGTACCGGCCAGGGGCGGGTTCATGCCCGATACGCCCAGGCCATTGTCCTGGTGGCAGGCCATGCAATAAAAGTCGTACACCTGCTTGCCCGCCTGCAGGGCTTCTGGCACCTGGGCCGAAGCAGCCTGGGTCGTATCTATTGCGGCCTCGGCTATTTCAGAAGCGGGGTGTTCCTCCAGCCCCTCTTCATAGTACATGATGCGCCACACCCGGCCCTGCTGGGAGTCCACCACATAGAGGGAGCCGTCCGGTCCCTGGGCCAGGCCGCAGGGGCGGTAGCGGGCTTTGTTGGAGCTGGTAACGGGCACAGCCCCTACAAAACCATCGGCAAACACCTCCCAGTTGCCAGAGGGCTTGCCATCCTGCATGGGCACAAATACCACGCAAAAACCCGCCTGATTGGTACCCAGGCGGTTCCAGGAGCCATGAAAGGCGATAAAAGCACCATTTTTGTAGCGCTCGGGAAACAAATCTCCCGTATAAAACAGCAAATCGTTGGGAGCCCAGTGCCCCGGAAAACCCATGATGGGTTTCTTTTTCTCTGCGCATATTCCCACTGTCACCCCATTGCCCCCATACTCCGGGTTGAGCAGTTTCTGCCCCTTAAAGTGGTCGTAATAGCAGTAAGGCCAGCCAAAGTCGTCCCCTTCGCTCACCTGCAAAAACTCCTCGGCGGGAAGTTCCACATTTTGTGCTTCGGTAAACAGGTCTGGCCAGAAGCGATGCAGGTCGTCGCGCCCGTGCGACACGGCATACAAAGACTGAAAGGCCTCACTCCAGGCAAGGCCCATGGCGTTGCGGATACCCGTAGCATAGCGTTTGTCCAGGCTTTGCTGCTGGTGGCGTTCACTATCGGAAAAGCGCCAGATACCCGCCCTCGTTTCCAGCTCCACGCAGGGGTTGATGCCCGGTGAGCCCGGTGTGCGGGCTTCTTCCTGGCAGGCATTGCTCATAGAGCCCACATTCACGTACATATTGCCCTTGCCATCAAAGGTAAAAGGCTTGTCAATATGGCCCCGGCCTTCCACCAGGTGCACCAGGGTATCGGTTTGAGAGGTGGGTAGCAAAACTCCCTGCTGCAAAGGAGAACGATAAACGGTGGTGTGATCAGAATAATACAGATAATCGTTGTGAATGCGAATCCCAGTACCGGTAACGCGCGAAAAGCCCGCTATCACATCGGCTTTGCCGTCTCCCGTGGTATCTCGCAGGGCCATAATGGCATTGCTGTCGGGGGTGAGCCTGCGCAGGTGTACATACACATCGCCATTGTGGTTAACGGCCAGGTGGCGCCCCCTGCCCAGGGAGTCGGCTACCACCACTGCCCCAAAATCAGGGGGTAGTTGTATGCCCCCATTGCCCGGGTCCGGGCTGGGAAGCGGCACTTTTTCTTCAGAAACCTGAGGCTGGCAGCCATACTGAGGCAATAATACAAAGGCACCTACCAGCAAACACAAATAGAGGATGGAGTTACGTAGCATATCTGTAGGGAAATAAGCCCCTGGTATAACCAGTGGCGGGTTTAAAATTGGGTTGACTCCCCCAAGATACACAAATCAGAAAAAATGTCCCTATTTTACCCGTATCCGCTGGCCTATTTTCAGGCTGGAGGCTTTCAGGCCCGGGTTGAGTCGCTGAATTTGGGTAATGCTGGTGCCGGGATATTGCTGGGAAATATTCCAGAGGGTTTCCCCCTTTTGCACGGTGTGAAACACCGCCGGGCCCGGAGCCGGCGCACTGACGGCCACAGTAGCAGCAGGCTTGCTTACCTGGCGGTTTTCAGCAATCACGCGCTTGTTGGAATAAATGCGCAGCCGCTGGCCAACGCGTATGCGGTAGCGCCTGAGGTTATTCCAGTAGGCAATTTGCCGGGCCGAAACGCCGTAACGCTCGGCAATGCTGCCCACCACATCGCCGGGCTGTACCGTGTAGTAATGCAGTTTACCCTGGGGTTTGTCGTAAGGGTCCAGGGTAGAATAAATCACATTATCCGAAGCCTGGTGGTTGCGCTTTTTGCCGTAGGCAGTCATGATCTGGGCGTGGTTTTCGGCAAAGTAGAGGGCCACCTCTTCAGGCACCCTCAACACATACGTTTCGTGGCTGTAGGGAATGCGCTGCAACTTCAGTTCGGGGTTCATATTGACCAGCTCCGTCAGGCTGGCACCCGTCATATCGGCAATGTCTTTGAGGGTAATGTCAATTTCGCGCAGGTGGAGGGTATCCTGGTTGAGGTCCATCTCCACATACACCGGGTATAGGTTGTGTTCGGAGGCGTACTCAAAGGTATAAACAGCTGCAATGAAGGCCGGCACATATCCGCTGGTTTCGCGCGGGAGGTATGGGCGTATGGCCCAGAAGTTGCGCTTGCCGCCCGAGCGGCGTATGGCCTTGCGCACATTGCCTATGCCGCAGTTGTAAGACGCAATGGCCACCAGCCAGTCGCCGAACTCATTGTAGGCGTTCTGGAGGTATTTCAAGGCGGCTACCGTGGATTTGTAGGGGTCCTTGCGCTCATCTACAAAGGTATTTACTTTGAGGCCATACTCCCGGGCGGTGCCGTACATAAACTGCCATAAGCCGGTGGCTCCCACCCGTGAGCGGGCATGCGGGTTGAGGGCACTTTCCACCACCGAGAGGTACTTCAGCTCCATGGGCATACCCATGCGGTCCAGCTCCTGCTCAAATATGGGGAAATATACCTTTTGCAAACCCAGCATCCTGGATACCAGTTCCCGCCTGCGTTGGGTGTACATGTTGATATAGGCCTGCACGTAACGGTTGTGGTCCATGGGAATAATGGCCGGAACGCTCTTGAGCCGAGTTTGTATCACATCTGTCGAAAAGGTGGGAATAGCGTTGGAACGGTAGTTACGGGTATTGAGGATGAGGGTATCATAAGCAGTAGATGAGGTAAAGTCGTACTGATAATGCACCATCAGGGAGTCGAGCAGTTCCTCAATGGGGTCCTCTTCAGGCTCTGGCAAGGGCATATCTGCTTCCGACTGGGCGTAAAGGCTTGTGCACACATAGAGCAACATACAAGAGGCAAGTAAGATCCGTTTCATGCTATTTCGCATCTGAATTGATGAAGGTGACGTGATATTTAAACAGGGATTATCAAAATATTTAACCCAAAAATAATAACAACAGTAAAATATTTAACATCAAGAAAAACAAATAACTTACAGGCTATGGGGATTTTGCTCAACAATCAAGCCACCCCCATGCAAGATGTAAGATATGGTTCCATATTGAATTCCAAAAAACATTTTCAGCTTTTTGGCCTGCTTCTATTTCCTGCTGTGTCCGTTTCCCACTTTATACAGCCATGTAAATTTAGGAGAAAAACGCAGAAAAGTTTGGGTAAATTGCAGGTATTGCCACATTATTTTCACGTAAAAAACCATTTACCCCCTGGCTTGCAAAACTTTAAGGCACCTTTCTGGCCGCCCAATAACACAGCAGGGCCCAGGCCATGATGAGCAGCCCGCCTCCTACGGGGGTAACCAGGCCAGGCCTGAGGCTGCTAAGGGTGAGCAAATAAATGGAACCTGAAAACAACACACAGCCCAGCAGGGTGAGGCGTACAGCCCATGTGAGGGTCCAGTGGCTGTCTTTGTCCGCAAGTACGCCCAGTACCAGCAACAATAAGGCATGAAAAAACTGAAATCGAACGGCCGTTTCATAGGCGTTCAGTTTTTCAGGCGACAAACTTTCTTTTAGCAGGTGGGCACCAAAAGCGCCGGCCACCACGGCCAGCAGCCCCAACAGGGCCCCTGCTACCCAGGCCAGTTTTTGATCGTTCATACTGCCAAGTTAATATATCCCGTTAAAAATTCAACCAAGCGGGTGGGCATTCGTATGCCTGAATACCGTCAGCTTTATTAAATTGCAGGCAAAATCCAAGAGAGTTTCTTATGCGAATTCAATATAACGCCCCGGTTATCCTTACCTTTTCGCTTATCTGTACAGCTGTGCTATTGCTCACAGACGTGTTCCCGCCTCTCAAGTTCTATTTTATGGTGATGCCGCTGGAGCCCGGCTCCTGGGGCAATCCTGCTACCTATTTTCGCCTATTTTCTCACGTCATTGGGCATGATAACTGGGAGCATTTGATGAACAACCTCATGTTTATTCTTTTGCTGGGCCCCATTTTGGAAGAGAAATACGGCTCAAAAGACCTGCTGATGATGTTTGGCATTACTGCCCTGATCATTGGCGTACTGCAAATTATCTTTTTCCCCGGTACAGCCTTGCTGGGCGCCAGTGGCATTGTGTTTATGCTCATTTTGCTGGCCTCCGTCACGAATTTTCAGGCGGGCAGGGTGCCCCTCACCTTCATTTTGGTGGTGATTTTGTACCTGGGCAAGGAAGTTTCCCAATCTCTGGCCAGCGACCAGATCTCCCAGTTTGCCCACATCATTGGGGGGGTTATTGGGGGCATATTTGGCTTTGCGCTCGAGGGTGGCCAAAAAAAGCGGCTGGCCTCCAGACAATAAATATTTTCAAATTCTTGCTTGAACATTTGCCTAATGCCAAACAAATTTGCATCTTGGTAACTGTTTTGACTCCTTATTTTTTCACTTAACCCATCATGAAAATAAAGGTCTCTAACATCGACCGCTCTACCACAGCAGAAGAACTTAAACACTTATTCGAGGAGTTCGGCGATGTCGTGGGCATTCAAATAGGCGAAATGCCCGATCCGGGAAAAGAAACTTTTTCCGCTATTCTGGAAATGGCCTATGCCTTTGAAGCAGAAGAAGCGATTGCTGAGTTAAATGGCGAACGCATTGACGGCCGCATCCTGCGCGTCAAAGAAGCTTCTCAGGCCGATATAGATGAAAATCAGGCCAACCAGCCCAATTGGGAGGAGGTAGAGGAACTGCTCGATGTGCCCGACCAAAAGTGGGAGCCCATTGTGCGCAAAAGGCCCCCCAGGGAAGGCCCCCCCCAAAAGAAAAAATTTAAAAACCGGCGCCCCCGCAGAAATTAGGAAAACCATCAAATTAATGATATTTCAGGGATTTGCTTACTTGTGTAAAGTAAGTCCCGGCTCTGCTTTCATTCTTGTGTCCTAAAATGCCTTCTTTACCAGGCAGATCGGATATTATGAAGCAGCGCAAACGCATTTCCCTCTTAATTTTGGTCTTTTTTGCCCACCATTTTGCAGGGCATGCTCAACAGTTCCGGCTCATCCAGTACCAACCCGCTAACTCCCTGAGCCAGACTACCATTGAAGCTAGTGTAGAAGACAGCCTGGGCTATATTTGGCTTCATTCCAACAAAACCCTTTGGCGTTACAACGGCCGCCAGTTTCAAGATTATAGCTCGTTGCTCAAGGGCGCCAGCATCAAACAACTGCTCAAAACCCATTCGGGTTCACTGTTAGTTTTGACCAAGCAGGCGCTCCTCCACCTCAAGGCTGCAAAAGACCAACCAGAAACCCACATCTTATTACATCAATCTCAAACCGGGGCCGGGTCCGACACCAGCCTGAACGGGGCATACTGTATGTACCAGGACATGCAGGGGCGTCTGTGGCTGGCCGGGCAAACGGAGGTAGCTCTGTTTGCTGAGGGGGAGCTACAGCACTACCCCCTGCCGGGATTGGATTCGCCACTTGCCCGCCCCCTGTTTATGGATGACGGCCGGGGGCACCTGCTGCTGCTTTGCGGGCAGAAGCTGTTTCGTTTTGATTCGGATACCCAGGCTTTTGTGGCGCTTCCCGTAGATGCGAGCTACCTCCCACTCTCTTCAGCCTTTTGCGTCCGGCCGGGAGAAATTTATGCAGGCGGCCAACACCTGGTGAAAATTGAAGTGGACCAGCTCGGCAGTAAGGTCAGCATTCGGCCCCTGCCAACCCCTCTGCAACAAATCAGCCATATCACGGCATACGGCGGCCAGCTGCTGCTCATCGGTACACACCAACAGGGCTTATACCTATTCGACACGGCCAGCCAACAGCTCAGGCCGGTACTCAACCACAGCCAGTCCAGGAATGTCACCCCCCTGCCTTTTTTGCAAATACGGCATATAGCGCCCAGCAGGCAGGGACATGTATGGATCTCTTCAGAAGCAGGGCTGAGCCTGCTTCGGGCCAACTTTTTTGAGGTGGTGCAGCCCCTGCCGCTATTTCAGGTGTATGCGCTGGCACAAACAGCCGATGGAACGGTGTGGGCCAGCCAGGGAGGGCTGGTAAGCATTCAAAAACAAGGCATTAACCATCACACAGAAGTGCTGCCGGGAAATGAAACCGGCTTTGTCACCAGCCTGGCGGCTCTGGACAACGACCTCTGGATAGGCACGGCAGAAGGGCAGGTACTGTACAGGCGCAAGGGAAAGACCGCCCCTATCGCCAATCTCAACACGTGGGGAGGGGGTGTACGCCATTTACTGGCCGACTCCACCGGAGGCGTTTGGGTATGCCAGGCGCCCAAAAATCTCGATCAAAAAGGAGTAATACGCCTAATCAGGGGCAGGGTACGGCACTATGGTGGGCAAAAAGGACTGAAAAGCCGCATCTCTGTGATGCGAAAACTCCCCGACGGACATGTATATGCCGGCGGGGTAGGCAACCAGCACTACCTCTACCGCTACTTGCCCCAGGCCGACAGCTTTGTCAACCTCAGTCTGCCCCTCTCTTTTGAGACCAGCGGCGAGCTGGAAATACACGACATAGCCGCAGACCCCCAGGGCAATATATGGCTGGGCACCACCCAGGGCTTGTTGTGCTACACCGGCGACAGCCTTTTTCGCAAACACATGGATTACATCTACCCCTATGCCGAGGTAAGGGGCCTGGCGGTGGGTACAGACAGCAGCCTGTGGATAGCCACTGATACCTACGGGCTGCTGCGCTACCAGGGAGGAGAATTTACCCACTTTGACGAAAAAAGCAGCCTGCCCAGCAAAATCTCTGCTTTCCGCTCCATATTTTTTGACCAGGATCAGCATTTGTGGACGGGAACGTCTGAAGGCATTGCCGTTTCACACCAGCCCATGCCTGTCCCGCGGCCTACGCCCAGGCCGCTGCTGCTGCGTGTAAACGGCCAGCCTGTACAAGACAGCACCGGCACCTATCAGCTCCGTCTCCAACACGGCCAGGTACTGAAGGTCGATTTTATCTCTTTGTCCTATCCGGGCAATGAAATCAACTACATCGTCAAACTCAAGGGCAACGGCCTGGACTGGGCCCGCTCGCTGGCAGAGCTTTCTTTTGAGAGTGATCAGTTGGCTACCGGCACCTACCAGCTTTTGGTGCTGGCCCAGCAGCAGGGAGGGCATAGCTGGAGCGACCCCCTCACCATTGTGTTTACCATTGCTCCCCCCTGGTATGTGCAGAGCTGGGCCTGGCTTTGTTATGCCATCAGCATGGTGGGCTTTATTTGGGGAGCCATCAAACTCAATCTGCGCCGGCTAAGAAAAAATAACGAACTGCTGGAGCGCACCGTAGAAGAGCGAACCCGCGACCTGGCCAGTGCACGCCAGAAGGCAGAAGCTGCCAACATGGCCAAGAGCCTTTTTCTGGCCAATATGAGTCACGAAATACGCACCCCCATGAATGGCGTCATTGGGATGGCCCAACTGCTTACCGGCACCCAGCTCACCGATGAGCAGGAGGACTATGTAAACACCATCCGCATCAGCAGTGAAAGCCTGCTGGCCATTATCAACGACATACTCGACTTTTCCAAAATTGAGTCGGGCAAAATGGAAATTGAATTCCACCCCTTCAACCTGCGCAAGTGCCTGGAGGACATCATGGACCTCTTTGCCAAAAAGGCCGCACTCAAGCAGGGTTTTGACCTGCTGTATGAAATGGAGCCGCTGGTACCCGAACACGTAATTGGCGACGCCACCCGCCTGCGGCAGGTGCTCATCAACCTCATCAGCAACGCCCTGAAGTTTACCCAACAGGGGGAAGTAGCCCTCAGAAGCTGGGTGGAAGAAGCCCCGGCTGAAGGGCAGCAGGCCAGCCTCAGGCTGCACTTTGAGGTGAGAGACACCGGCATAGGTATCCCAAAAGAAAAACAAGCCAGCCTCTTTGAGGCATTTACCCAGGTGGATGCTTCTACTTCCCGCAAATACGGAGGTACCGGACTGGGGCTGGCCATTACAGCCAAGCTCGTAGAGCTCATGGGAGGCAGGCTACAGGTAGAAAGCGAAGAAGGAAAGGGTTCCCGTTTCTTCTTTTATGTACAGGTTAAATCCAATCCCCAAACTGAGTCCACCATTGCCCAAAAACCAATCCCCCAACTCCAAAACAAAAAGCTGCTGCTGGTAGAGGACAACGATGCCTACCGCCAAATGCTTAGCCGCCAGCTGAAGCGCTGGATGATAGAGGTGGTAGCGGTAAACTCAGCCAAAAAGGCGCTGGACATGATACAAACTCATGCCGACTTCCAACTGCT
>RFHT01000657.1 GCA_003696835.1 Bacteroidota bacterium | reverse complement strand
GAAACTGGAAACTCAAAACCCAAAACTTTCTCATGTCTGATTTCATCATCATAGACGGCGATACGGCCAGTTTTTTGCCCACCTTTGGTGCGGCAACGGTGGTGGTACAGCCCGGTACCATCACGGGCAGCGGGGCTTCTACCTTCAATGGCTCGAAGGTGTGTGTGGAGGGAGATGAGTCCAGCGTTGAGGTACCCGGCTGTATGTATATGACGCCGGTCTATTCCATTCCCGGCACGGGCACCCTCAAAATTGATTCCCTGGCAGGCGACCAGCTGGCCTCGCATACCTTGTCCGACGGCAAGGCCATGATTCTGAAAGGCAGCACCTTTCAGGCCAAGTTTGAAGTGCAAAGCCCTGCCCAGCAGCCGCCACCCGGACCGGGTTCTCCCATACCCGATTCCATGACGACCTACACTGGTGGTAGTGGCATGTTTATTAGCAGCAACACCAAATACAAAGGAACCTAAATGCCGGAACACGACTTTTTGCACGATCTGATCTTTCGCGATGGCACCAGCCAGCAGAAGCGCGCATTGCAGGCGCTGGACCCGGCTTATGCACCCGTGGACGAGCGCAGCCTGCTGGAGTTGCTTCACTTTGCCCGCCAGTACGCCCAGGAGCTTCAGTACTTCAATCTTCACAACCAGCCAGATGGCGACTGGCAGGCCTTTCTCGAAGGAGATGCGGCGGAGATGCTGGCTTTTTTGCAAAACCCGGCGGCTTTTGAGCAGGACCTTACCCGCTTTGAACGCTTTTCGCGTCCCCATTTGGTGCAGTTTCTCACCTTTCTGCAAATCATACAGGACTTCGTTCAACCCCAACTCAATGCCCTCACCGATACGCACCTGAAATTTTATCTCGAAGAGGTGCTTCAGCTCCGGCGAAAACCCGCTATCCCCGACCAGGTACACGTATTTTTTGAGCTGGCTGCCAAATACCGCACCTATTACCTGCCTGAAGGTACAGAGCTGGATGCGGGCAAGGACAGCGAGGGAAAACCGCTGATTTACATCACCGACGAAGCGCTCATCATCAACCGGGCGCAGGTGGCGGAGCAGAAGTCGGTGTTTGTAGAAAAGGTGATTACCACCATACAGCTCGCACGCGAAGAAGCCGGTGAGCGCAAAGAAGAAGGCTTTATGGCCATGCTGCGCATTGCCCTGGGCCATCCCCTGCCGGGCGATCCCCTCCCACCTTATCCCTCCTCTTACCTGAATGTGGATACGGCCAATGTGGCCTTTGTGGACGAAAGCCTGTACCAACTGCTGGCATTTTGCGATTCTGTTCTCTATATGCGCATCAGCACCTTCCGGCAGTTTATGGGGCTGCGCAAACGCATTCTGGACTCGCGCGAAGGCAGAATTTGGGGAAGTCCTGAAGACCCCCGCTCGGTAAACGGCCTGCTGGCCCGTGCCGCCCAAAGGAGAGGGGTGCCCTTTGAGCCAGAAATACCGCATGATTTCCACAAAAATTTCGAAGCTGCTACGGGCATTAACCCCATTGACCCTGCAGCCTTCAACAGCCTGCAGGCCGTAGAAGACGTGTATGAACTGTACGCCGAAATCAGCCGCCCGGAGGTGGCGCAGTTTGTGGAAGAACAGCTGATGCTGGAGGTGGAGGAATTTAAACAAATGATGAAGCAGGTGGGCAGTATCCGCAACAACTGGCTGCAGCTGTACGCTATTCTGGAGCAGGCCAGCCAGCAGCGCAGTCCGGGTGCCGAAGCGGTACTGAGCCGTTTTCCCTTTGATTTTACCAATGAGGTGGACCACATACTGCGCGAAGTGCTTACCGGCGGCAGCGATCCCCCTTTTGAAAGTATTGCCGGTGCCACAGCTGCCCTGAGCAGCTTGGATGCTTTGCTGGCCGCCATTACCCAGGCAGAGCAGTATTTTTTCCTCGAAAACCGGGCAGAAGACCTGCTGTTTATTCTCCAAACCTTCAAAAAAGACAAGGCACCCGATAGCTTTATGCCCGGCTTGCCCGTGCCTGGCCCACGCGAGTGGCAGCGGGTGTATGAATTGCTGGAAACGGCACATCATGAGAAACATCTGGCCATACGCAGGCAAACCTACCGGCAGATGATGCAGGCCGGGCCGCATACCCCTAATACCTTCGACCAGATGGTGTTGGAAGCCCTGGGCGACGACCTGTGGAATGGGTTGCTGCCCAAAGGGTACCACCACTTGCTGGAAGTGCAGCAGCAGGAGAGCAGCCTGCAGTTCAACATACGCAACTACACCGACTACATCCAAACCGAGCTCTTTCTCACCATCAAGCAATTTGAGAGCTTGCTGGTGCTGCGCAATACCCTGCCTCCCCTGCAGGACAGCCGCTGGGAAAATGCCTACCGTTACCTGGAGGAAGCCAACCGCAAAAAATACCAGATAGAGATTCCTGCGGCCCAGAAGGAAGAGCTGGCCGATATTTACGCCGCAGCGGATGCCACACAGGTAACTGTGGTGCTGGAAGGGGCAGAGGGGGAAAGCCCGCGCTGGCGCACCTTTGGGGAGCAGCAGAGCAACAAGCTCCCCGAAGAGAGAAATATGCAGGCGGCTGAGCTGGGACTGGGGGTGAGTTCGGCTTTGCTGGAGCTGGAAGCTGGCAGGCG
>RFHT01000088.1 GCA_003696835.1 Bacteroidota bacterium | reverse complement strand
GCCTAGCCTCAAGGTGACAGCTAAAAGATGTTTTAGAAATGTATGATACAACAACCGCCCTCAAGCGTGACAGCTGAGAGGTGTTGAGGCGGGAATAGGCACCCCAAAAAACGCCCGTTGGGCGCGGCAATCCCTACAAATGGCGTTCAGAATGGTAGCTCGACCGCACCAGGGGTCCACTTTCCACATAGTCGAAGCCCATTTGCAGCCCTACCTGCTTGTAGTGCTCAAACAGCTCGGGGTGGATAAATTCGTGTACGGGCAGGTGCATTTTGGTGGGCTGCAGGTACTGCCCGATGGTGAGCACGTCGCAGTCGTGGCGGTGGAGGTCCTGCATGAGCTCATACACCTCTTCGGGGGTTTCGCCCAGGCCCACCATAAAGCCCGACTTGGTGCGTATGTCGGCCGCTTTGGTGCGGCGTATTTGCTCCAGGCTGCGGTCGTACTTGGCCTGGGGCCGCACCCGCCGGTAGAGGCGCTTCACCGTTTCCATGTTGTGGGAGATCACGTCGGGCCGGGCATCCAGGATGAGCTGCAGGGCATCCCAGCGGGCCCGCATATCGGGGATGAGGGTTTCCATGGTCACCTCCGGGCAGCGCTTGCGAATTTCCAGCACCGTTTGGGCCCAGATGGCCGCCCCGCTGTCCTTGAGTTCGTCGCGGTTTACCGAGGTGATGACGGCGTGTTTCACGCCCATGCGCTTCACCGCCTCGGCCACGCGCACCGGCTCCAGCGTATCCAGGCCGCTGGGGCGGCCCGTAGCCACGGCGCAAAAAGAGCAGGAACGGGTACAGGTATTGCCCAAAATCATAAAAGTAGCCGTACCGGCCCCCCAGCACTCCCCCATATTGGGGCAGCGTGCACTTTCACACACGGTGTGCAGGGCGTGCGTATCGATGATGGAACGCACTTCTGTATAATTTTTGCCATAGGGCAGCTTCACCCGCAGCCATTTGGGCCGGGGGCCATTGCCGGGCATGTTTTTATCTACAGGAGGAGGAGTAATGACCATAGTACATACATCAATAAAACGGGCCGCAAGTTACCGCCATCTGCTGCCAAAAACAAGTCCGAGGTTACCCGCCAGAAAATACTGCTGATTCTGAATTTTGTTGCCAAACTCGGCCATGATGGGCACCTTATTGGCAAAGAGGTCGGCGTTGAGGCCGATCTGTAAGCCACTGACATAACGCGGGTTGCGGGTAAAATCAATGAGGGCATTGGCGCGCAGGCTTACCCCCACCTGGGCCTTGATCTTGAACTTGGAGGCCAGCAGGCCGGCTTTGCCGATGATCTCATCGTAGGTGTGCTCGGCGGGGTTGTAGGCCGCTACAATGCGGTAGCCGTAGTAGGCCTGTCCGTTGCCGGGGTTGCGTATGGGTTCAAAAATTTCTACATAATAGGGATTGAGCAGCCCGATGGCCGGGCCCGCCTGCAGGCCCACCCGCACATTGATGAGGTTGCCGCCCCCGGCGGGGATGAGGTTTTTCTGAATGCCCACAGAAGGCGTAAAAATGTAAAAATAGTTTTGCTTGCCATAGACAAAATCCTTGCCCTGGTCGCCAAAAGCAGAGCTCACCGGCGTTTCGTGTACGCTCTTTACCGAGTGAAAATCCACGCCAAACACCATTTGCTGCTGCTCATTGCCCCGGTAGTAATGTACATGAAAGCCCGCCCCCAGGTTGGTGAGGTTGAGGCTTAGCACCATGGCCTGCTCAGGGCCGTCTTCGGCGTAGTCTTCCCTTAGCTCCTGCCCGGGCAGGGAAAGCGTAGTACCCCAAAGCAACAGCAATGCCGTACACAGCCCGGGGAATAGTCGAAATGTTTTCATATTACTGCCTTAGTTCTTCCTAAATATACACAAAAAAACGAAACCTACGCCCCATTATAGACCTCAATAATCTGCTCCAGCTTTTTTTCCACTGTAACCATGTGGTACTCCGGCTGCGCATCAAAATAAGTGGCAATTTGCTGCTTTTTCTCCTCGGGGTCGGTAGTAATGCGGTCAAACCATTTGTTTACATCCGAAATTTTCACTGGCGGCAGGACCGGAAGCAGGCCCATTTCGGGAAATTCAGCCAGGGTTTTAATCAGCTTTTCGTAAGGATTTTTGGAAAAAAAACGACGGAAAAACCCGCCCGAAGCCTGTTGGAGGTCGTAAATGATGCTGATGAACATGAGCAGGTCCGGCGCATTGGGCGACAGTTCACTTTCGCGGCTAAATTCCTGCAGCACCCACTGAATCATGTCGCGGGTAAAAGGCTTCCACTCGGAGCTATACACCCGCAACTTGAGGGCGATACACTGCATGTCCTGGGCGGCGGGGGCTTTGAGCAAATTGGCCAGCGTCAGTTGGTCGAGGGTAAAGCGGTTGGGGTTGAGCTCCAGGGCCTGAAAGAGGGCCGTGAGGAAGTTGATTTTGGCTTCCTCCAGGGAGGTGGCCTCTTCCAGGCGGGCAGCTTTGTAAAAATAGGGCTGATAGGCCGTGCTGATGTGCTCCAGCACAAAGCGCTGAAACAACCCGTAGGGCGATTCCTGCTCCTCGCCGTGGATGATGTAGTACTGAAACTTTTTGTTTCCGCGGCTTTTGAGGAAGTTGAGCTTAAAGCGGCTGTTTTGCTCGGCCCGGTTGCAGGTGTATTTGTCCAGCATGCTGAGGTTACCCTTTTGGGTGGCCTGCTGTGGCAGGCGCCAGTTGAGCACCTCCGCGGCCTCTTCCTTGTAGTAGAGGCCCCAGGGCAATTCCTTTTCAGCCGGGGGTTCTGCTTCCGTTTCGAAAAAAAGGCTTCGAAAAGCCTCGGCCTTCTGCACGTGAAAATTGTACTTGGTCTCCACAAACATGCGGGCCTGCTCAAAGGCGGCCTGCAGACTTTCTCCTTCGGCCAGGTTTTTATAAAAGCGGTCGGCAAAGTCGCCTGCCATCTGGTCGTTTACGGGCGTGGAAGTAGCAATCACAGCTTTAACGCCCTGCTCCAGCAGCAACTTTACCTGCCCGTAGGTGGAGCAGCCATTGAGAAAAACCAGCTGCAGGCTGTCGATGCTGCCCAGCAGTTTGGCCAGGCCGGTGGCCTGTGCCGCCCGGCTTCCTCCCCCCTGGGTGTTAAACAGCAGAGCCTCAGAAGTAGCATGCCCGCCGTAGTGAAACAGGATGATGTCCTTGCGCTTCACCCAGGCCTCTACCGTATCAAAAATGATGTCCACCGTGGCATTCTCTATGCGGTCCACATTGCAGCGGTCCTCTATCTCATAGGGAATGAGGTGCTGGTACACCACGGCCGACTCCCGCGTAAGGGAGGGCAGGTACTCCCTGGGAACCAGCAGGGGGTTGGCAAATGCAAGTAATATGACGGGCCGCCTGCTCATACCGTAAATTTACCTGTTTTTGGGGGTGAGTTCAATAATGGGAATAATCATTTCTTCCAGGCTGATGCCCCCGTGCTGAAAGGTGTCCTTGTAATAATTGACGTAGTAGTTGTAGTTATTCGGATAGGCAAAAAAGTAGTCTTCCATGGCAAATACATAGGTAGAGCTCACATGCGACCGGGGCAGCAAGGCATCTTCGGGCCTGCGCACGGTAAAAACGTGCTTGGCATTTTCGTCATAGTTGAGGTTTTTGCCCTGCTTGTAGCGCAGGTTGGTGGTGGTGCTGCGGTCGCCTATGATGCGGGTGGGGCGCTTAACGCGCACGGTGCCGTGGTCGGTGGTAATGATGATCTTGACGTTTCGCCGGCTGAGCTTTCGCAGCACTTCCAGCAGCGGAGAGTACTCCAGCCAGGAACGTGAAATGGACCGATAGGCCGCTTCGTTGGGCGCCAGCTCGCGTATGATGTTCATCTCGGTGCGCGAATGAGAAAGCAGGTCGATGAAGTTGTACACAATGACGTTGAGGTCGTTGTGCATGAGGTTGAGGATGTTGTCGGCCAGGGATTTGCCCTCCTCATTGGAGATGATTTTGTGGTAGCTGTGCTTGATGGGCAGGCGGTGGCGGCGAATGAGAGATTCGAGAAATACCTCCTCGTGCTTGTTTTTGCCCCCATCTTCGTCATCGTTCAGCCAGTGCTGGGGAAAACGTTCGGCAATGTGCATGGGGTACATGCCCGCAAAGATGGCATTGCGCGAATACTGGGTGGCCGTGGGCAAAATGCCATAGTAGGCCTGCTCCCGGTCTATGTAGTACAGCTCTGAAATGATGGATTCAAAGGCCTTCCACTGGTCGTAGCGCAGGCAGTCCACCAGCAGGAAAAACACGCTTTCGTAGCCCTTGTCCAGCTGGGGAAAGGTGGTGAGCGGCAATATATCGGGCGACAAAATGGGGCGGTTGGCGGGGTCCTGGGTGTGCAGCCAGTCGAGGTATTCCTGGGCCACAAAGCGACCAAAGTTGGTATTGGCTTCGCTAAACTGATTGCTCAGCACCTCGGCCATGCTTTTGTCTTCGTTTTCCTCCATCTTACCCTCCCAGTAAATGAGCTTGCGGTAGATATCTGCCCAGTCGTTGTAGTCATTATGCTCAAAAAATTGCATGGCGATGTTGCGGAAGTCCTGCTGATAACCAGAGTTGACCTTCTGGGTAATGAGGCGCTTGTTTTCGAGTATCTTTTTGCAGGCCAGCAGGATCTGACTGGGCTTCACCGGCTTAATGAGGTAGTCGGTAATCTGGGCACCCAGGGCGTCCTCCATGATGTGTTCTTCTTCCGACTTGGTGATCATGATCACCGGCATATTGGGGGCAATGACCTGAATCTCCGAGAGCACACTCAGGCCATCCATGCCCGGCATTTGCTCATCCAGAAATACGATGTCAAAGGTATCCTGCTTGATCATTTCCAGGGCATCAATGCCATTGCTGGCCGAGGAAACATCAAATTGCTTCTCCTTCAAAAACATGATATGTGCTTTGAGCAGGTCTATTTCATCATCCACCCACAAAATCTTTGCATTTGACATAAGTTTAATATTTGCTATAACTCCAAGGTAGTAAATTACTAAAGTTACGCACGGAATGCCAAATAAGATACAGGAAATATTGCGCCAGGTCGGCCTGCCCGGGGCTGCTTTGTGCAAACAATCTGCGCAAGTCATACCATTCATTCCCCAACCGGGGGGGCTTTTTCTCTCTGCCTTTGCATACAGCCCCGCCGGCAGGCGCTCCGCAGCGGGCACAGCCGGAGAAGGGTGTTATACTTTGAGGATTTTT
>RFHT01000656.1 GCA_003696835.1 Bacteroidota bacterium | reverse complement strand
CTTGAACAGCTGGTCGTGGGGTTTGTGGGTTTTGGCCATGAGGGGGAATGATTACACCCCCTCAATATAACCGAAATATTTTGGATTGGGAAAAATATAATGCGACAGTCCTTTACCGGACTTTCGGGGAGTTTGCTCATGCCATTTCACCATAGCTATTGGACCAGCGCCAGGCCCAGGGGCTCACTGCAGGGGCTTGATGAGGGGGTCGGCACGGCTGAGTCCCAGCATGTAGATGTCGCCCTGGCGTACGAAATAAGCTTCGTTGCCGTCTTTGGAAATGACAAAGCCGTAATCGTCCTGTTCCGAATTGATGGGAGCTCCCAGGTTGATGATGGCACCAAAAGAACCATCGGCACTGAGCACCGTTTTGTAAATATCCAGCCCACCAAAGCCCTCATAGCCGTCGGAGGCAAAGTAGAGTGTTTTGCCGTCGGCAGCCAGAAAGACCGACTGCTCATTGCCCGCTGTACTGATGTCCAGGCGGGTAAAACGCGACCAGCCAAAAGGCCCTTTCCGACTCATATATACATCGAAGTGGGCCTCGGAGGGTTTGCGTGCCGCCACGATGAGCAGGCGCTGGTCGGGTGAAACACACATGCCGTGGGTGTAGCTGTAAAGCCTGAAAAAACGGGTAATAGGGCCGCCCAGGCCCTGTAGGTTTTTCCACTTCCGGCCCTTTCGTTTCACCCGGTAATAAGGACCCTGTGTTTGTTCCCATTGCAGTCCCCAGCTTTGGTAGTACAGCACTTTGCCGTTTTTCACCGTGGAGGGCTCATCTTCGCTGTTGGAGGTGTTGATGCCATAGGGCAGGGGTACAGGAGGCTGCCATTGGCCCTTTACTTTTTCACTTACCCAAATGTCCCGGTCGCTGGCATACCAGCCCCCGGGGCCGCGACGGCTGTAGGACCAAATCTGGCCGCCGCGATTGGTAGAAAAATACAGCTGCCGGCCATTGGCTGTAAGGCAGAGGTTGTCCTCATCAAAAGGGGAGTTGAGTTGGTCCAGGGGAATGATTTCAATGCGGCCCGAATGCGTGGCCACATGCTGGGTGGGCTGGGAGTAGGCCCTAGTGCAGAGGAGTAGTAGCAAGATAAATCCCAAACGCATGAGCAATATGAATAAAACCGCCTGAAAATTGAAAATGAATTTAAACAAATTTGTCGGATACCCGCTGTTTTAGGCTGAATTTTACCAATAAACCGATACCCTACTGTATATAGCGCAACTTGAGGTGGCTCCAGCTCGAATCGCGGGCCACCTCCAGGTCGGTCCAGCGGTGGATGGTCCATTCATTGAATTCATTGATTTTGATCACCCACTGCACCTGCCCCTTAAATAAGGTAGTGAGGCTGGTGTCGGGGTGGTTCATCCGCAGGGTGTAGCTGCCCAGGTAGCGCAGCGAGTCGGCGCTCACATCCTGCAGGTCGATTTGCTCCAGGATGAGGCTGTTGCCCGAAAGAGCAGTGAGCTCGCCAAAGAGCTTGTCCAGGTAGGCCTGCTCGTCCTGTAAGGACCAGTTTTGCCACAGGCTTTCATTATTGGTAAGCAAGGAGGCTGCAGGAGAAAAGCGAAAATGTTCTTCATCAAAACAGCGCAGGTAGTTTTGCGTATTGCGCTTGCTCAGGGCTGTTTTGAGGTTTTCCAGCAATATCTCATAATCCGTAGGGCTCACCCAGTCGGAGTTGCCCGCGCCGGGAGGCTCTACCGGCCGCACCTTGAAGCAGGCCCCAAACAGCAGACAGGCCAGTACTGCCAGCCCTGCATAGCCATATTTCATTGCCCTTTTTCCATGCATCATTCCACAAATCGAAAAAAAACTTAACCTTTCACAAAATATATTCGTAATATTGACCGACCGGTCAACCAAAAACTTCTATGAGTCCACGAACGAGTAAACAATATAAGGAAATACGCGAACAAAGCAGAGAAAAGATCATGATGGCTGCCTTGGAGCTCTTTGCCGGCAGGGGGTTTCACAATACTTCCATCAGCCAGATAGCGAAGCAGGCCGGTGTGGCCAAAGGGTTGATATACAACTACTTTTCGAGCAAAGAAGATTTGCTGCACGCCATCATTGACCGGGCCCTGGCCGAAGGGGATGAATTTTTTGCCAAAATGACCGGGCTGAGCGATGCCCGCCAGCAATTGCGCTATTTGATCGGGCAGTCGTTTGAGCTGATGGAAACTCAATTTGATTATACCAAACTGCTCACCTCCCTGAGCCTGCAGTTGGATCAGTTTCCCGGCATCATGGAGACCGTGCGGGAGAAGTACAGCAGTACCCTGCCCCTGTTGGAGCAGCTGCTGGACCGCATAGGCGTGGAGGATGCGGCCGGGGAGGCAAAGCTGCTGGCGGCCCTGCTGGACGGCATAGGGGTGCAGTACATCGTATTGCACCACGATTATCCGCTGGAAGAGATGAAACAATTATTATACAAAAGATACAACCTCAACGAACGATCATGATGATAACCCAACATAGTATGAAAAAACGCATCATTTTTATCATAGGCCTGCTCTTGCGAATGGCAGGTTCTGGCCTGCGGGCACAGGATGCCACTGAGATCATCCGCAAGGCAGAGGAGAAATTCAGGGGCGTAAAAAGCTCCCAGTCCGAAATGACCATGACCATCGTGCGGCCCACCTGGACGCGCACCATTTCGCTCAAGAGCTGGAGCAAGGGCAGCGATTATGCCCTGATACTGGTTACGGCGCCGGCCCGGGACAAAGGCACGGTATTTTTGAAGGTAAAAAAGGAAGTGTGGAACTGGATGCCCTCCATCGACCGCACCATCAAGCTACCCCCCTCCATGATGTCGCAATCCTGGATGGGCTCGGACTTTACCAACGATGACCTGGTGCGCGAAAATACCCTCTCGGAAGACTACGAGCACAAGCTGCTGGGGGAGGAAGTGATAGATGGCTATGAATGTTACAAAATTGAACTCACCCCCAAAGAAGGAGCCGCAGTGGTATGGGGCAAGATTCTGATGTGGATCAGCAAAAAGGAATACCTCCAGCTCAAGGCCGAGTTTTATGACGAAGACGGCTACCTGGTGAATGTGATGAAAGGCTCCAACGTCAAAGAGCTGGGGGGCAGGCTATTGCCCACGCGCCTGGAAATGATTCCCGTAGAGGAAGAGGGCCACAAAACCATCATGGAATACCACAACATCGTATTTGATCAGCCCATATCAGACCGCTTTTTTACGGTGCAAAACATGAAACGCGTGCGCTAAGCGCTATCCATCAAAACCCATAACGCTATGATCTTCAAACTTGCCTGGCGCAATTTGTGGCGCAACAAAAGACGAACCCTCATCACGGCGGCCTCTGTGTTTTTTGCCGTCTTGCTGGCCGTGCTCATGCGCTCCTTTCAGGAAGGGTCCTACGACCTCATGATCAAAAATGTGGTGAGTTTTTATACGGGCTATGCCCAGGTGCACAAAAAGGGCTATTGGGATGACCAGAGTCTGGAAAACAGCTTTGGCCATGCCCGCGAGGTAGAGCAGCAGGTGCTGGCCCACCCCCATGTGGTGGAAGTGGTGCCCCGGCTGGAGTCCTTTGCCCTGGCCGCACATAAAGACCTCACCGAGGGCTGTATGGTAGTGGGTACGGACCCGGAGGCTGAGCATCACCTGTCGGGCCTGAAAGACAAGGCCTTCAAAGAAAAACACCTGCTGCCCGATCCCGAAGCGCCCGATTCGGTGCGGGAGGAATATGTGTACGATCCCGCCTATTACCTCAGGGCTGATGACGAAGCCGTACTGCTGGCCGAGGGCCTGGCCGAAAAGCTCGAGCTGGGCGTGGGCGATACCCTGGTGCTGATCGGGCAGGGCTATCAGGGCGTTACAGCGGCGGGAAAATACGCCGTGAAGGGCCTGGTGAAATTTGGCTCGCCCGACCTGAACAAGCGCCTGGTGTACATGCCCCTGAAGCTGGCCCAGCAGTTGTACGCTGCACCCGACAGGCTCACTTCCCTGGCCCTGGTGATCGATCAGCCACAGCAATCTACGCAGATCGTGCAGGAACTCCGACAACAACTGGATGGCGAATACGAGGTGATGGACTGGAAAGAAATGATGCCCGAGCTGGTGCAGTCCATAGAGGCAGACCGCGGAGGGGGCATCATCACCATGCTCATTCTGTACATGATCATTGGCTTTGGCATTTTTGGCACCGTTCTGATGATGACAGCCGAGCGACAGTACGAATTTGGGGTGATGATTGCCATTGGAATGAAAAAATGGCGGCTGGCGACCATTGTAGTGCTCGAGACGGTGCTCATTGCCATACTGGGGGTGCTGGCGGGAAGCCTGGCGGGCCTGCCGGTAGTAGCCTATTTCAACAAGCACCCCATTTACTGGGCAAGTATGGAAAAAATGTATGAAGAGTTTGGCATGGAGCCCATTATGCCCACAGCCCTGAAGTTGTCCATTTTTTCCGAGCAGACCATGCTGGTATTGCTCATTGTGATGGTGGTGTGTACCTATCCTTTCTGGAAAATTCAGCGCACCAACCCCATAGAAGCCATGAGGCGATAAACAAACTCACAATCTAAAAACTATGATACTCATCAAAATTGCATGGCGTAATGTGTGGCGAAACCGCATCCGCAGCCTGGTGGTGATTTGCTCCATTGCCCTGGGGCTGCTGGGCGGGGTGTTTCTGGCATCTTTTTCCTGGGGCATGAACGAGAGCCGTGCCCAGAACATGATAGAAACCCAGCTTTCACACATACAAATTCACACCCCCGAATTCAGGGACGACCCCCAGGTGAAGTACTTCATACCCCAGGGGCAGCAGATCTTGCAGGATATCATGGCAAAACCCGAAGTGAAAGCGGCAACCGGGCGCGTCAAAGTAACCGGCATGCTCAGCTCAACCAAAGGAGGCCTGGGGGTACAAATACAGGGCGTACATGCCGAAAGCGAAGCCCTGGTGACCAAGCTCAACACCAAAGTGGTGGAGGGAAAATACTTTGAAGGCGTATCGCACAACCCCATACTGGTGGGGCAAAAACTGGCCGAACGCCTCAAGCTGGGCGTGAGGAAAAAGGTAGTACTCACCTTTCAGGACATCAACGGCAACATCACGGCGGGGGCCTTTCGCATAGCCGGCATTTACAAAACCATCAATAGCAAATACGACGAAGCCAATGTATTTGTGCGGGCCGAAGACCTGCAGCCCCTGCTGGGCATAGACGGGCAGGTGCACGAAGTGGCCTTGCTGCTGCACAAGCAGGACGAGCTGGAAGCCGTTAAAAGCAGCCTGGCTGCTGCCTACCCCACTTTGATGGTAGAAGACTGGAAAGACCTGGCGCCCGACCTCAAACTCATGGCCGAGTCCATGGGCACTTTCATGCAGGTGTTTATGGCCATTTTTATGCTGGGCATGGCCTTTGGCATCATCAATACCATGCTCATGGCGGTGCTGGAGCGCACCCGCGAGTTGGGCATGCTCATGGCTATTGGCATGAACAAGCTGCGTGTGTTTTTGATGATCATGCTCGAAACGGTGTTTCTGGCACTGGTGGGTGGTCCCCTGGGCATTTTTATGGCCTTTGTGCTGGTGAGTTATTTTGGAAAAGTGGGCATCGACCTGTCCATGTTTGCCGAGGGGCTTTCCAGTTTTGGTATGACCAACATGGTCTATACCTACATAGACCCCCACTTCTACTGGGACATTGGCGTGATGGTGGTCATGACCGCCATGATCTCGGCCATTTATCCGGCCATCAAGGCCCTGCGCCTGAAGCCCGTAGAAGCGGTACGGGCCATTTAATTCAGCAAACTATTCCTTTTCACCTTAGGTATGTCATAAATTTCATTCACCATGAACGTCATAGAAACCTATCATCTACATAAAATTTACGAGGGCGTGGTGCCCGTTCACGCAGTAAACAATGTAAACCTCTGCATCACTGCGGGCGAATTTACGGCCATAGTGGGCCCTTCGGGCTCGGGCAAAACCACCCTGCTCAACATCATTGGCGGGCTGGACCGGCCCACCGAGGGCAAGGTGATCGTGAACCAAACCGATATCTCCAGACTGAGCAACAACCAGCTCATCGATTTTCGCCTGCACCACATTGGCTTTGTGTTTCAGGCTTATAACCTCATACCGGTGCTCACTGCTGCGGAGAATGTGGAGTTTGTGATGTTGTTGCAAAAGCGCCCCAAAGCCGAACGCGAGGCCCGTGTGCAGGAGTTGCTTGAGGCCGTAGGCCTGGGAGAACACCTCCGCAGGAGACCTTCACAGCTTTCCGGTGGCCAGCAGCAGCGCGTGGCCGTAGCCCGTGCCCTGGCCTCCAAACCCACCTTTGTGCTGGCCGATGAACCCACGGCCAACCTCGACTCCAAGTCCACGGCCAACCTGCTCGACATCATGGCTGAACTCAACGAAAAGGAAGGCACCACCTTTGTCTTTTCTACCCACGACCAGCGCGTTATCGACCGCGCCAGAAGGGTCATCACCCTGGAGGATGGCATGGTGGTCAAGGATGTGCTCAAGGAACGGGTGTGAGGGGAGTAGGATGCAGGATGCAGGATGCAGGATGCAGGTAGCAGGTGACAGGCTGGAGCGAAGCGGAAGTCCCTCAAGGGGATGACAGGATGCAGGGGACAGGATATCTTG
>RFHT01000087.1 GCA_003696835.1 Bacteroidota bacterium | reverse complement strand
TAGTTGGGCACAAAGTGGTTGACAATGCCCGAGAGCCTGCCGGTGCGTATGCCGTATTCGTTGGGCCCAATTTCGGGGCTGCCAGAGAGAAACATCATCTTTCCCTTGAGAAAGCCGCGTTTGCCTGTTTCGTGCATGTACAGCATGAGGGCATCGCGTGCCCCGGCTATTTGCATGCGGATGGATTCGCGGGTAATGGGGATGTATTTGGCCCCCGAAGTGGTGCCGGAAGTTTTGGCCAGGTAAATGGGTACTCCCGGCCAGCTCACGTCCTTTTCTGCCCGGTAAATGCGGTCGAAATAATCCCGTGCCTGCTCGTAATTGCGCACGGGTACCCGCTGCTGAAATTCCCCATAGGTATTAATGGAGTCAAAGCCATGATCCTTGCCAAAGCGGGTGTTGCTGGCATGATCGATGAGGGTGTGGAAGGTGCGCTGCTGTATCTCCAGGGCATGGCGCGCCTTGTAGGCAATCTGGCGCGCCCGCAGTCCCGACCACAGCCCTCCTATAAAGGATTTCAGTCCCATTATCTGGCAGCTTTATCTACTTTTATGCGTTCTTCTCTGTTGGCCAGCTCCCAGGCGGTGTGAAACACCAGCCGGGTTACTTTGGCCGCCTTTTCAAAGCGTATTTTGTCCACCTCATCCGTAGGCCGGTGGTAATCCTCGTGGGTGCCATTAAAATAAAAAATAACCGGAATGCCGTTTTTGGCAAAGTTGTAGTGGTCGCTTCGGTAGTAAAAGCGGTTGGGGTCATTTTCGTCGTTGTAGGTATAATCCAGCGTGAGCTGGGTGTAGGTCTGGTTCATGCGCTCGCTAATCTGGTGCAGCTCGCTGCTGAGCTTGTCCGAGCCAATGAGGTAAATGTAGTTGGTGGAATCGGCCCGCTTTTCGTATTTGCGGTCGATGCGGCCAATCATGTCCATGTTGAGGTTGACAATGGTGTTTTCCAGGGGGTAAACGGGGTGGTCGGTATAGTATTCGGATCCCAGCAATCCTTTCTCCTCACCCGAAACAGTCATAAACAAGATACTGCGCCGCGGACGGTGGCCATTTTGGGCTGCCAGGGCAAAGGCTTCGGCCAGTTCGAGCACGCCCGTGGTGCCCGAGCCGTCGTCGTCGGCTCCGTTGTTGATTTCGCCCCGGCGGTTGATGCCAATGTGGTCGTAATGGGCAGTAATCACCAGGAGTTCATCCTTTTTGTCGGTGCCTTCGAGGTAGCCCAGCACATTGGTGGGCACAATGTGGTCGGTTTGTACATCGGCCTGGTAGCTCATGTTCAACTTTTTGAAGTTGAGGGCCGGAGGCTGGGGATTGTCTTTGAGCCTGGCCGTGAGTTTTTCCACATTTGTTTTGGCTTTTTTCAGCATTTCATTGCCCAGGGTTTCGGACACAAATACAGTGGGCGACTGTTTTTCGCCCTTATCGGCCGAAATGGATTCGCGGGAAACAAAACGGGAAAGGGTAGCGAAATAGGTATCGGGGAGGATAAAAAAGATGTTGCTGGCCCCTTTTTCGTTCAACTTATCCACTCGCTTTTGCCAGCTGCGCACCATTTGTTCCATGGGCATTTCCTCCGGTGCTCCTGCCAGCAGCAGCACATTTTTGCCTGCCAAATCCAGGCCGGCCAGGTTGTCATAATCAGCCTCACTCATTCCATAGCCCACAAATACCCAATCGCTCTCCAACTTTTCGGGCAGGGCAGCACCAAAGCTGAAAAAGTCCGCTCCGTACTGGAAGGTCTTTTTTCCCAGACTGATACTGGCCTCATTGATGCGATTTTTTACCAGCGAATAGGGCTGAAAAAAGCTGTTTTCGGCCTGCACGCCGGGAGTAAGCCCCAGGCGCATAAAGTGGCTGCGTATGTACAGGGCGGCCAGTGCCTGGCCGCGCTCGCCGGTTTCGCGCCCTTCCAGCAGGTCGTCGGCCAGGAAGCGCAGGTGAGCTTCAAAGTCTTGGGCGGTGATGCTTTGGGCATACTGCAGAGAGGCATCTGAGGCCTGCTGGGCCCCTGCCAGGTATCCACATAGGATCATGAAAACAAACAAACAATATTTTTTCATCGGTCAACTTGCTTTATGGTAGGTGTTAAGACATTGTATGCACTTAGAGTGCCTGGATAATTTGAATAAAATCAGGGGCCTTCAGGCTGGCGCCTCCCACCAGGCCTCCGTCTATGTCGGGCTGGGCAAAGAGGGCTGCGGCATTGGCGGGTTTTACGCTGCCGCCATACAGTACCGAGGTGTTTGCTGCCACGGAAGGGCCGTATTGGCCCTCTATGAGGGAGCGAATATAAGCATGTACCTCCTGCGCCTGCTCAGGGGTAGCCGTTACGCCTGTGCCTATGGCCCATACGGGCTCATAAGCCACGATGAGTTGGCCAAAGGCATCGGCCGGCAGATGAAAAGCCCCCTCGCTGAGCTGGCTGCGTATCACCTCCAGGGTTTGACCTGCTTCGCGCTGCTGCAGGCTTTCACCTATGCAATAGATGGGCACCAGCCCGGTGGCCAGCAGGCGGTCTATTTTTTTGGCCAGCAGGGCATTGTCTTCCCCAAAATACTGCCTGCGCTCGGAGTGGCCCACCAGGCAGTGGGTGGCTCCCACGCCTGCGATCATGGCAGCGGAATTTTCGCCCGTATAAGCGCCACTGGCTTCCTGGTGCACGTTCTGACCGGCCAGGTAGATGCCTTTATGCCCCCCTATGATGGCATGAACGAGGCTGAGGTAAGGAGCGGGTACGGCCAGAATCACTTCTGCCTCTCCCTGGTACTGCTTGCTGTACCATTCGGTAATGGCCGATGCCAGGGATGTGGCTTCATCCACCAGCAAATTCATTTTCCAGTTTCCTGCAGCAATTTTTTTTCGCATGTCTTTTTAGGAGTTAAATGATGTGGTCGAAGCTGCGAATTACACATTTTTTCAGCAATTCTCAACCCTGGAGGGCGGACTTTGGAGGGAGTGTTGTTCCCAGGGCCTGAAAGTCGCCGTACGTTCAAACACCGCAGCCAGTATTTGCTGGTCCTGTTTACTGAGTTTTTGCTTCCTGCGTTGCATCACGCGCTGGGCTACTTCCAGGGCCTTTTCGAAGCGGTAGGTGCTCAGGCCCTGGCTGCCGCCCCAGCTAAAGGAGGGGATAAATCCCGGCGGATATCCCGCCCCAAAGATATTGGCAAATACTCCCACAACAGTAGCGGTATTGAACATGGTGTTGATGCCACACTTGCTGTGGTCGCCCATGGTGAGGCCACAAAACTGCAGGCCGGTTTGTACGGGTTTTTCCTCCCGGTAGCTCCAGCGTTTTACCCGTGCGTAGTTGTTTTTGAGGTTGGAGGTGTTGGTGTCGGCCCCGAGGTTGCACCAAAATCCGAGTATGGAATTTCCCAGGTAGCCTTCATGCGCCTTGCTGGAGTAGCCCATGAGCACAGAGTTGGTGATTTCGCCTCCGGCCTTGCAATAGGGGCCAATGGTGGAGTCGCCTCTGAGCTTGGCACCCATGCTCAGCTGTGCGTGGGGGCATATTGCGTGTGGGCGCTTAATGATGGCACCCTCCAAAACCTGTGCTCCCTGGCCGATGAATACCGGTCCGTCTTCGGCATCAATGATGGCCGCCCGTACGCTGGCGCCCTCTTCAATGAAGAGGTTGTCGGCTCCATAAACCCGGGTGTAGGGGTCGGTAAGCGGAGCCCGTTTGGCGGTGCGCACCGCCAGCTCAAAGTCAAAAGCGATGAGCTGGCCATTGAGTAGGAAGAGGTCGGTGGCCTGCTGCAGGCTCAGGGGCTGCAGGGAGGTGTGTTCGATGTGCAGGCCCAGCTGTTGGAGCAGGGCCGTGCTGAGCAGGCCATCGTGGCGCACCGGCAGCAAGGCCGGAGCAAAACGGGCCATGAGCAGCTGGCCGTCGGCGGCGAGGTAGGCCGTGTGAGGACGTGCTGCTTCGAGCAGGCGCAGGCATTCGGCTTCGGGCAGCACCCGCCCGTTGATCCATATCGCCTCGGCAGCCCTGGGCAGGCGGGTAAAGGCGGGCCCGAGGTAGTCCCAGGCCAGGCTGTACACTCCTTTTCCCAACTGATGCTCCCAGCGCTGGCGAAAAGTAAACAAACCGGCGCGCAGTTCATACACAGGACGGGTATAGGTAAAGGGCAAGAAGTCAATGCGCTTTTCGTCTTCGAAGAGGATACAATCCATGTTATGGGTTATTTGAGGTGTTTTCACCTTTCAACCAATAATTGCTTAACTACACATACGAAAAATAAACAAAAAGAGCAGTTCAGGAGAACTGCTCGTAAGAGAATCATGATTTTGAGCTGAAAAATCAGCTTTTCTTTTTGAACTTATCGCCATAGCGGGAGTAGAACTTGTCCACGCGCCCGGCTGTATCCACCAGTTTTTGCTTTCCGGTGAAAAAGGGATGCGAATCGGAGGAGATTTCCACCTTTACGAGGGGGTATTCCTTGCCATCTTCCCATTCAATGGTTTCTTTAGACTGAATGGTGGAGCGGGTTTTGAAGGCAAAATCAGTCGAAATATCCTTAAAAACGACCTCTCTGTATTCGGGATGTATGTCTTTTTTCATTGTACCTAAGAATTTGGAGTGCAAATATAAGGGTTTGGGTGGAATAAGGAAAATTTATTGGGCAAAAAGTTAGGGGGGGGAGGGGACCAATAAAAAAAAGCGGCCACCGCCACGGTGGCCGCTGCCTCGCATGCAGGGCAGGGAGCCCGGCATGCAGGCCTTACATTTCGGTTGGGGCGGTTTCGCCCAGGGGGTCTTCGTGTAGTTCTACGGGTTTGTAGCCGCCTTTGGAGCGGAAGTAAATGATGAGGGCCACGTAGCAGATCATCATGAGGATGGGCAGGAAGGCCACGGTGCTCAGAGCACTTTTCTGAGCCACGGTGCGTGCCTCTTCTATCACCTGCTTGTCCTTTTCAGGTGCATTTTCCAGGGCGGCCTGATCCAGGGCCAGGTAGTTGCCGAAGATGCTTTGCTTTTCCAGCTTCACGTAGCTATCGTGAATTTCGGCATGGTTTTCGGCCAGGTAATGGTCGAGGTTTTTGTCCTGTATGTTGCCCAGGAAGGGGTTACCTACGATGCCTACGGCCAGCATGCCCACACCTGCCACAGTGTTCAGGGTCATGGCGCCACCTCTGGGAAACTGCTCCGCCACTATGCCCAGGGTAGTGGGCCAGAAGAAGGTTTTGCCAATGCCATAGAGGGTAGCCGCCCCCAGAATCGCCAGAGCCGCCGTGGCATTGGACAGGGCGATGAGCCCCACCGCAGCTATGCCCGAACATACAGCCAGCAGCCCCAGGGGTGAAAGCTTGTGTACAATGGGGCCTGCAAAGAAGCGCAGCACCATCATGATGAGAGAGGTGTACACCAGCACCCAGCCGGCGGCGATCCCAATCTCTTTCATGCTACCGCTCATCAGAGAGGTGATCCAACTGTCCACTCCCAGCTCGGTGGTGGCAAGGGGCAGCATGATGAGCAAAAACAAAATAAAGAGCGGACGCCCGGCCGAACGGGTATAATAGGCATATACGCCCGTAGCAGCTGCAATGAGCAATATGGTGACGATAAGCGGAAGGGAAAATACCCGGCCTATTTCCATGAACACCATGGTAGAAGCAATCAATGCCCCTATGGCACCCACTTCCTTGAGCATGTCCAGGTAGCTCACGCCGGCCGCCACGCGCTCATTGGTGGGGAAGGCCTTGTTCCACAACATCACGGCATACACCACCGTGGGGATGAGAATAAGGGCAATTTTTACTTTCCAGTACACATCGGCACCCATCATGATGGCAATGATCCCCCCCAGGGCCAGGCCTCCCGGCCAGCCTGCGTGCAGAATGTTGAGCCATTTGGTTTTGTCCTTGCTGAACATGGTGGCCACCACCGGGTTGATGTAAGCCTCCACGGTACCACTGCCCAGGGCCAGAATGAAGGTACCCAGATACATCATGGTGTAATTGTTGGCCAGCAGAATGATGACCGTCGAAAGCGTATGGCACAGCAGGCCAAATATCATGGCCGCCCGATACCCCACCCGGTCAATCACCAGGCTGAACAAAATGATGCTGATGGCAAAAGGCCAGAGGCCCGCACCGAGGATTTCGCCTACCTGCGTCTGCGAAAGGGCAAACTCAGCCCCCCATTCATCGGCAGTCAGCACCCGTGCGATAAAGCCAAAGGAGGTGGCGATCAGGGCGATAAAACACCCCCAGAACAGCTTCATGTCCGGAGCATCGGTTTGTCTGTTCATTGTAGCGGTTTCACTCATAGATTTGAAGTTTTTGGTTGATTAAGTAGGGAATGGTATATATCGAATACTTGATAATCAACACTTTTAAAAAAAATACCCCTTTTTCATTTTACCCTGATAAATACTTGTTGGCTTAAAGTAACGAGCCTTTTATTTTTTAGCAAAATAGCAAAAAAACAATCGTTTGCCTATATACTTTTTATATAAATTTTAGAACTGAGGCCTTTTTTCGAATAAAGCGATAAAATCCTTAGTTTAGCATTTGAACGAACGTCCATTTGTAATTCCATCTATGAAACACTTGCTGCTTATTGGGGTATTGGCTGCCGTGCTGCTGGGCAGTTGTGCAAAAAAGAGAAGTACACAAAGGGTGCTGGTATTCAGCAAAACTGCCGGCTTCCGGCATACCTCCATCCCGGCGGGCAAGCAGGCCCTGCTAAAGCTGGGGGCCGAAAACGGCATGCAGATAGACACCACAGAGGATGCATCTTATTTCACCGAGGACTCCCTCAAAGCCTACAGTGCTGTGGTATTTCTCAACACCTCCAAGGATGTGCTGGACTTTGCCCAGCAGGCCGACTTTGAGCGATACATACAGGCAGGTGGCGGCTTTGTGGGTATTCACGCCGCCACGGACACCGAATACGAATGGCCCTGGTACGGCGAGCTGGTGGGGGCCTACTTCAAAAGCCACCCCCAGGTGCAGCCTGCGCGCCTGCGCAGGCTGGATGCCAGCCATCCCTCCACCCTGGAGCTGCCCCAAAGCTGGGAGTTTACTGATGAATGGTACAATTTTCAACAAATCAACCCCCACCTCATTCCCCTGCTGGAAATAGACGAAACTTCCTACCAGGGAGGCGAAAACCCCGACTTCCACCCCATCTCCTGGTACCACGAATTTGACGGCGGCAGGGCCTGGTACACCAACCTGGGGCACGAAGCAGCCACCTACACCGACGAACGCTTCCTGGCCCACCTGCTCGGGGGGCTGCAGTACGCCATAGGCGAAAACCTGGAGCTGGACTACAGCCGGGTGCGCACCCACCGCAAGCCCGACGACAGCCGCTTTGTGATGAGGGTGCTGGACGACTACCTCAACGAACCCCTCGAACTGGTGGTGCTGCCCGGCCTGGATGTACTCTTTGTTCAGCGCAGGGGACAGCTCATGCTGTACGAAGCAGAAAAACGACGCTCGCGCCAGGTGGGGCAGCTGCAGGTCCACACCAACTATGAAGACGGCCTGTACGGCATTGACCTGGACCCCGATTTTGAGAAAAACAACTGGATTTACCTCTACTATGCCCCTGCCGGCCCCCCGCCCATCCACCGCCTTTCCCGCTTTTCCTATGTGAACGACAGCCTCTACCTCGATTCCGAAAAGGTAATACTGGAGGTGCCCGTGCAGCGCAGGGAGTGCTGCCATACCGGCGGCTCGGTGACCTTTGGCGCCGATGGCCTGCTGTACCTCTCCACCGGCGACGACACCAACCCCTTTGAAACGGCCTATGCCCCCATCAATGAGCTGCCCGACCGCTCCCCCTGGGACGCCCAAAAGTCTTCGGCCAACCCCAACGACCTCAGGGGAAAAATTTTGCGCATCAAAGTCAAGCCCGATGGCTCCTACAGCATACCCGATGGCAACCTCTTCCCCAAAGACGGCTCCCGGGGCCGGCCCGAAATTTATGTGATGGGCTGCCGCAATCCCTACCGCATTTCCGTTGACCCCAAAAAAGGCTATGTGTACTGGGGAGATATTGGCCCCGATGCCCGCGTGGACAGCAGCCGGGGGCCCAGGGGCTACGACGAAATCAACCAGGCCCGTGAACCCGGATTCTTCGGCTGGCCCTATTTCATAGCTGATAACCAGCCCTACATGGAGGTGGACTTTGCCACCAACGAATACCTGGGCCTGTTTGACCCCCTGCATCCGGTCAACAATTCCCCCAACAATACCGGCATACAAAAACTGCCTCCGGCTCAGGGAGCCTTTATTTATTATCCCTACACCAAATCGGACAAATTCCCCATTCTGGGTGAAGGAGGCCGTAATGCCATGGCCGGGCCAGTTTATTACTACGATTTGTTCAAAGGCGCCCCCTCCCAGTTTCCGCCCTACTACGACGGCAAGCTCTTCATCTACGACTTTATGCGCGACTGGGTGATGACGGTGCGGCTGGATGAAAATGACGACTTTTACGGGCTGGAGCCCTTCCTGCCACAGCTAACACTCTCCAGTCCCATGGACATGGAGTTTGGGCCCGACGGCGCCCTGTATATACTGGAGTACGGCACCCGCTGGTTTGCTGCCAACCCCGATGCGCGCCTCATACGCATCGACTACTCGGCCGACAACCGCGCTCCGGTGGCGCACATCAGTGCCGATAAGGCCGTGGGGGCTGCCCCCCTGAGTGTGCAGTTTTCGGCTGCCGGCTCCTACGACCACGACGGCGACACGGCTTTTACCTACACCTGGACCTTCGAAGAGGGGGGAGCCAGCATAGCCGGAGGCAAGACCCGGCGCCATACCTATGAACAGCCGGGCATTTACACCGCCACCCTGAAAGTGACCGACCCTCAGGGTAAAAGTAGTTTTGCCGATATGGAAATCAAAGTGGGCAATGAACCGCCTCGTATTGACCTTACTTTTGAGGGCAACCGCAGCTTTTACTTCGACTATGCGCGGGTGAAATACGCCATAGAAGTAACCGACCTGGAAGACGGCAGCACGGCCGATGGCAGCCTGGACCCCTCCGAAGTGCGCGTAACCTTTGACTACCTGGATGAAAGTGCCGACCTCACCCTGGTGGCTCAGGGCCATGAAGCCACCGCCCATGCGGCCCTGCGGGCCGCGGGCAAAACCCGCATACAGCAAAATGGCTGCATTGCCTGCCACGATATAGAGCAAACCATTCTGGGCCCGGCCTACCGCCAGGTGGCCCTGAGGTACCAGAACCGGCCCGATGCCATATCGTATCTGGCCCAAAAAATCATTTCGGGGGGCAGTGGCAACTGGGGCGGACAGGCCATGACGGCTTTTCCCCAACTAAGCCAGGCCGAAGCCGAAAGCATGGCCGCCTACATTCTTTCCCTGGCTGAGGAAGAAGCTGCGCCTGCAAGCCTGCCCCTCAAAGGGCGCCTGTACATGCGCGAGCACATCGGCAAAGGCCAGCAGGGTACTTATATCTTTTATGTCAGCTACACCGATAAAGGAGGGCAGGTCATTGGCCCGCTCAGTGCCAGCGAGCTCATCAGCCTGCGCTCACCCCGCATCACAGCCGACGAGATGGACGAGCCCACCTCTACGGCTACGGTGCGCGGGGGCTTTGCCCGCCTGCGAAACGATGGGGAGTACATGCGCTTTGACGCTTTGGACCTCAGCTATACAGCTGCCCTGGAGGTGCGCTGCACAGCCGTACAGCCCTTTGAGCTGGAGGTGCGCATAGATGCGCCCGACGGCCCCCTGCTTGGCAAGCGGCAGATCCGCCCTACGGGCGGTGAACGGCTGCAAGAGCTCCGCATCCCCCTGGCCCCTGTGCAGGGGTTTCACAGCCTGTACCTGGTAGGCCGCTGC
>RFHT01000655.1 GCA_003696835.1 Bacteroidota bacterium | reverse complement strand
CCTTCAACTCCCCTCCTTAGGCCTTGCGCGAGCGGCGTGGCAGGGATAAGGAGGGGCCGGGGGGTGGTTGACAAAAACAAAGTTTCATGTATGCATGGTACATGAAGGCACTATTGGGGTATTCCCCCTTTTTTGCAGCAGGTATATGCTGAATAGATACAAAAAACGCTTGACCGTGGAGCATACTCCAGGGTTTATATTTGCAATTATACACAAAAAAACACCATATAGTTATGCGTATTTCTCCCAAATCACTGCTGGCCTTTGTGCTTGGCCTATCGGCCCTCCTGACAGGCTGTGATAGCAGCACCAATGCCAGCCGGGGTCCCATACTGGCCTGTACCCTTAGCTCTTCAGAACAGATTGCCCGCATGCTGGAGCTCAAAGCGGGCATCTTCAGCCAATGTCTTAGCCGCATAGAAGAAGCAGACGGTTATGTGTTTGTATTCAAATCATCTGCAAACATGACGGCCAGGCTCATTGAGCTGATACAGTTTGAGCGGCAGTGTTGCTCAGCTTTCACTTTCACCCTGAAATTTTTGCCTGAGGGCGGCAACATTCATCTGAAAATAGGCAACTCTCCCGAAATCAAAGCCATGGTAAAAGCTGGACTGGAGGCCCTGGAGCTGGAGTAAGAAGGACTAAGGCAGAGCAGACTTAGTCGGGTTCATTGGCCAGCAGCCTCAACTCAGCTTCAAATTCTTTTGCAATTTGCTGCTTTCTTTTTTCGTCATGGGTGAGTTCAATGGCTTTAGCAGCGCCAAAGCCAGCATCTTCGAGCAGGTTCCAGTTTTTGGAACTCAGGGCATAGGCATACCAGAGTCCGGGGTTTTCCGTATTGGCCTGCAAGGCCCGTGTGATGAGGTCGTTGGCGGCGTCCCAGTTGTTTTGTTGGCGCAGCAGATCGAAGAGCAGCAAAATGGTTTCCTGCCGCAGGGGGTCTTGCTGATGTGCTTTCAGCAGCAGGTCCAGCGCCTGGCTGCTGTCGGCTTTTTGCAGGGCAAGCCTGGCCGAAAGGGTGAGGGTTTCGGCATTTTGGGGCAAATGTTTCAGCAAAATGGCCGCCTGCTCACCCTGGCCCTGCAGCAGGTAGGCCCGGGCCAGTTCTTGCCTGAGGGGCACAGAAGCGGAGTCTTTGGCCAGGCCGGTTTGCAGGTTGAGAATGGCCAGCTCATCGCCGTACTTGTTGTAAATGCGGCCCATTTCCAGGTAAGGCAAAATATAGGAGGAATCCTGCTGCAGGATTTCCCGGAAGTTATTTTCAGCAATGACGTATTGCCCCAGGCTGTCGGCATAGAGGCTGATGCGCATGCGCTCCTTTGTGGAGAGGGCCGAGAGGTCCCATTCTACCTGGGCAAAAGCATCCTGCCCATAAGCCTTGAGCAGCATGGCCAGTTCCCTGGAGGCTTCATCCCACAGAGGCGGGTGCTCTACCCTTATGATGGTGAGTTCTTCTTGGGCGGAGTCGGCCATGCCCAGGTCAATGGCTGTTTTGGCAGCATAAAGCTGCCCCTGGGGCAGGCCATATTCTCCGGCCAGCCGAAAATAGCGCCTGGCCATTTCGGGTATGCCCCGCTCGTAAAATGCCGCACCCAGCATAAAGTTGGCCTCGGCCAGGGGAGCCACACTGGACTGCGCCAGGTAGGCCACCTTGCTCATGGCCTGTGGTACGGAATCGCGGCGAAACAATAGGTAAGCAGCCGCAATCTGGGCATCAAAGGCGGTGCCGTCTTCGCTGAGCTGTTCGGCCAGCGGAAAGGCAGCCTCCCACTGGCGGTCGGCCATGAGGTAGATGAGGTAATTGTATTGCTGGGCAAAATCGGCCTCCTTGCTCAAACTCACAGCGGGGCTTAACAGCCTTTTTCCCGTTTTTAAGCTCAGGTAAATGGCATTGGTAATGGCTGCCGGTGCCGGCGGCTTGACCGACAAAGCCGCTTCGAGAAAGTCGGTGGCTTCCTTTGTTTTTTCATGCTCCAGGTACAGCAGGCCCAGGTTGCTGTACACCGCCGATAAGTCTGGGTTGTGGCGCAGGGCGAGTTTAAAGCTCTGTATGGCCGAGTCGGGCTGACCGAGCTGGCGGTAGAGCAGTCCCAGGTTGTTGGCCAGGTAGGCATTGCCCTCATCCAGGCCATCCTGCAGGACTTTCAGGGCCTTTTCGCGCTCCTGGTTGACCAGCAGCACATTGGCGGCGTTGAGGCGGGCATAGGCAAAGCTGCGTTGGCTGGCGCGCTCGTAGGCCTTCAGGGCTTCATTTACTGCCTGGGGGTCTCCTATGAGCAAAGAAGCCAGGTTGTAGTTGGCTTTGGCTGCAGTGGGGCTCATTTCCAGGGCCACCTGATAGCTGGCAATGGCATCCTGGCGTTTTGCATTGAGCAGGTCGTGGTCGGCATACTGCACGGCCAGGCTGTGAAAAAAGAGGCGGAAGCTGCGCCAGTTGTGATGCCCCTCGGCAAATACCAGTACAATCAGCCCAAAGAGGGAAACGATGATAAACCCGAAGCGGCGCCCCTGGGCCATGAGGTAGTACAGGTTGATCCGGGCTTTGAGGAGCTCGTAAAAGTTGGTGTAGATGAAAAATACGTGCATGACCGCCACGCCAAAGAAAATTTCGGCTGTAAAGCGGTTCAGGGCATAGATGAACACCGCATCTCCTTCGGAACTCGGCAGAAAGAAAAAGCTGAGGCTGATAAGGGCCCAGCTCAGTAGTAAAAAAGTAAAGGCAGTATTGCTGCTGAGTATGCGTTTTACGGCAAAAAACTGGTTTTGGGAGGTAAATACAGTAAATACTGCAGCAATGACCAGCAGCATGGCAGGGCTGATCCCCAGGTCGGTTACGGGCAGCTCGGCCAGGCCTGCATAGTGCAGAAAAGGCACCAACTCGATCAGCAGCAACAGCAGGTACAGCCCCAAAATGGGCATGGCCTTCAGGCGGTGACGCGGGAATTTGCGGTTGTTGGCCGCTACCATCACGAGGTTGGTGGGCTCTTTGGCTACAAATACCACAAAAGCCAGGCCCACTACCAGCAGGTAGGGGTAAGTATCTACCGACATTTTGTGAAATGCCAGCCACCCGCCCTGTAGGTAGGCCAGCCCCACATACAGCCCTGAAAGGGCAAGAAATGTGAGCCAGCGAAGGGGAAGCTTCCAGCGGATGTAATTCATCTGAAAAGAATAGGCCAGCCCCAGGTAGGAGGCAATGACCACAAACTCCAGCAGGTGAAAGGCATCAGCCGGATACATGATGCGCACCACATCGGTAAAGTGGATAAAGAGGGCAAAGAGCAGGTAGAAGAGGTAGGCCCAGCGCGAACGAATGAGGCTGGCAACGGCCAGTACCATGGTCCAGCCCAAAAATTGGAACAAGATAAACAAACTCACGGGCAGGGCATGTGGCAAAAGTGGCCCTGCCAGGTAGCTGGTCCACTGGCGGTACACATTGAACGAGAGGGGAATTTCCCGGTAGTTTTTCTCTATGGTGTGGATGGGAAGCTGTTCGCTTTCATTTTGGGTTACTTCCTGAATTTCCAGCGACCAGAATTCGGGAAAGGCCTGCGCATGGTAAAACAGTGCAGCGGCGAGCAGCAAGGTGCCAAACAGGAACACAAAGAGCCAGCGTACGGGTTTTCCAAACTGAAAATAGAAGAAGTTTATTGGAAGAAATGGAAGTCGTTTCAGATCCATAAATTTTTTCGTGCTTCCACGTTTATTTGACAATGAAG
The DNA here is from genome assembly GCA_003696835.1 of Bacteroidota bacterium. Taxonomy (GTDB): domain Bacteria; phylum Bacteroidota; class Bacteroidia; order J057; family J057; genus J057. The sequence goes on along the minus strand of RFHT01000655.1, from coordinate 3,826 downwards.
GTAGCAGTGTAAGGTACTACATACGAAGGAGACAAACAAAAGGTATATACGGCTGCGGCCAACATGATGTTGGCCCTATTCTTCATCGTGCCATTAGTGGGTGCCAGCCAGGTACAACACCAGCGCAGGCCTGCTGCCCGGGCTCATTGCCTGATGACCTTGGGCACGCGAAAATAGCGTTCATCTTTTTGGGGGGCATTTTTGAGCGCAGCCTCCCGGCTAAGGGTTCCGGAGGGTTGGTCTTCGCGGGTGCAGTTTACACTTTCGGTCATATGGACCAGGGGGGCTACCCCTTCGGTATCCACTTCCTGCAGCAAATCCACAAAATCCAGCATGCGCTGAAAGTCGCGGCGCAGTTGTTCGCGTGTTTCACCGGGAAACTCCAGCTTGCAGAGTGCGGCGACTTTATTCAGCAGTTCATCGGTAATTTGCATCGCACATTATTTGGCCACCCTACTCCACTTCCCTGGCTGCAGCAGCGGGCAATTCGCGGTATTCTACCACGCCTTCCTCAGCAGGAGCAGCAGCTTGAACGCCACCAGCTTCCAGTACGTGCTCTACCAGCGGCCCGGCACTGAGGGAAATTTGCTTGAGAAAAGGCGTTGCGTACAGCCCCAGTACAAACATCAATATCACCAGGGGCAACATCACGCCCACTTCGTGGCGGTTGAGGTCGGTGAGCTGGCGGTTTTCCTCTTTGTCAATCGGGCCAAACATCACCCTGCGGAACATCCAGAGCAGGTACACAGCAGCAATCACCACTCCCGTAGCGGCCAGTATGGGGTAAATGTTGCCAATTACCGGCGACTGAAAGGAGCCGATGAGCACGAGAAACTCTCCCACAAAGCCGTTGAGGCCGGGCAGGCCCACCGAAGCCATGACGGTGAGCATGAAAATGAAGGCAAAGGTGGGCATTTGCTTGGCAATGCCCTGAAAATCCTTAATGGCACGGGTGTGCCGGCGGTCATAGATCATGCCCACCAGCAGGAAGAGGGCGCCGGTGGCAATACCGTGGTTTACCATTTGAATAATCGCACCACTCATAGCCTCCTCGGTAAAGGCAAAAATGCCCAGTATGATAAAGCCCATGTGAGAAACCGACGAATAGGCTACCAGCCGTTTCACATCGGTTTGGACCATGGCGGCCATGCCTCCATATATGATGCCGATCATGGCCAGGAAACTCATCACGGAAGCAAAAGCCACAGAGGCTTCGGGGAAAAGGGGCAAACAGAAGCGCACCAGGCCGTAGCTCCCCATTTTCAGCAATACCCCCGCCAGAATGACCGAACCGGCCGTAGGCGCCTCGGTGTGGGCATCGGGCAGCCAGGTGTGGAGGGGAAAGAGGGGCACTTTGATGGCAAAACTCAACGCAAAGGCAGCAAACAGCCATTTTTCCACCGAAAGGCCCATATCTACCTGCTCCAGCAGGGTGAAGTAGTTGGTGTTGAAGGAATAACCTGGTACCTGGGTACAGAGGTAAATGATGGCAATGAGCATCAGCAGAGAGCCCACCAGGGTATAGAGGAAAAATTTCAGCGAAGCGTAAATGCGCTCTTTGCCTCCCCAAATGCCGATGAGGAAATACATGGGGATGAGCACCATTTCAAAAAACACATAAAACAGCAGCATGTCCAGGGCCAGGAAAAAGCCCACAACGCCCGTTTGCAGGACCAGCATCAGGGAATAATAGCCCTTGAGATAGGTGCGCACCGAGCCCATGGAAAAGTAAATGGACAAAGGAAAAATCAGCGTGGAGAGCAGCACCAGGTACACCGATATGCCATCCATGCCCAAGATAAAGCTGATGTCCAGCTTATCGGGGCCATAGTCCTGTATCCAGGGCTGGTTGATGAGAAAGGCGAATGTTTCGGTACCGGCTTTTCCCAGGTAGTCGATATACAGCCATACATTGATGATAAATGGCATCAACGAGGCCCCCAGCGCCAGGTAAGGAGATTGGTTGCGAGGTACCAACAAGACCCCCACAGCCCCCAGCAGGGGCAAAAAGGTCATCCAGATAAGTAGTTGTTCGGACACGTTGCTTTACTGTTTGCTGAATATGGTGTATTGACGCAGCGAATATACGCTTTTCTGAGAAATATGCGAACCACAAGTGAAAGGGAGTTGGGCAAACAGGGGGATGATGGAGGTATCAGGCCGTAATCGGGCTACGTCCACCCCTGCTATGTTGCTCATGCAGCCTCAGGACCCCTGCCGGATGCTTGTGTGCAGCACTTTAAGGCTGGGTCTTTGGGTGAGCTCGTGAAAACATACGGCATCTGCGCCATAATAGTGCATCACCATGCTTTTGCGGGTTCGCCGGGGGTCGGCCAGGGGCTCGCCCCCGTGCAGCAGGTTGGCATGCCAGATAAAGACATCGCCCGGCCCGGCCAGAAACACCTCCTTCTCCAGGCCATGCGCTGCCACCACCTCTGCTACTTTTCGCTCATATTCCTTGTAGGGCTTATTGCCCAGCATCCAGGCTGTGCCTTCATTGCCAAAATCCGCGTTCATGAGGTAGGGCAGGCGATGGGAGCCAGGATAATAGTGCAAGGGTCCATTGGTGGCGTCCACCTCCTCCAGGGCAATCCAGGCCGCAATGAGGTTGCCGTAGGGGTAGGTGGTCATGTGAATGGAGTCGGAATGGGTTTTTTGCTGGCTGGCTTCTATGAAGTTGATACTTTGAAACAATTCCACCTCCTTGCCCATCAGCAGTTTCAGCACCTGCATCAGCTGCGGCTGCGTGGCCGTTCGCCTGAGCAGGTCCGACTGGTGGATGGCAAACATGATGCGGTTGCCCACCCCCCATTTGGCCTGCCTGTTTGCTATCAGGCGGTCCACCTCTGCATTGATGGCTGCCACCTCGTCGGCAGAGAAGAAGCCTTTCAGGATGGCGTAGCCCTTTTCCGACCAGGGGAGGAGCTCCGCCTGCCGGTGGGCAGGCAATTGCTGAAAGGCGGGATCCCGGGGAAACACTTCCCCTGAGTCCAGTTGATCCATGGGGTTGGTTTCGGGAGGCAGGTGAGCAAAATCGCGGCTGGAAATGGGAGAAAAATACCACTTCTTCAGCCCGTACCGGCGATAAAGAGGCAGGTTGTGCCTGAGTTGGTTCTTTTTAAACAAATTGTAGAGCATATAGCTCAGCTTAAACCTTCGGAGAAAATCCAGCATATCGTCAGTGGTTTGGAGGCCATGTTATTCAAAAAACACCGCTATCTCATCCAGTTTTTTGCGGTGAATGTCGGGCACCCGGGCATCGTCGGCGGGGTAGCCCACGGGAATGAGCAGAAAGGGTCGTTCGTTTGAAGGGCGTTTAAGTATCTTGCACAAAAAATTCATGGGGCTGGGGGTATGGGTCAGGGCCACCAGGCCCGCCTCGTGAATGGCGGCCAGCAAAAAGCCGCAGGCCAGGCCCACCGACTCGTTCACGTAGTAATTGTTCTTTTTTTTGCCGTCCGGGCTAAGTTCGTAGGGCCTGCGAAATACGACGATCAGCCAGGGCGCAATTTCCAGAAAAGGTTTGTGCTCATCTGTACCCAGGGGGGCGAGGTCTTCCAGCCAGCTTTCACTCATGCGCCCGCCATAGTTGACGCGTTCTTCTTCTTCTGCGGCCATGCGTATCTGCCGTTTGAGTTCGGCATTGCCCACCGCACAAAAGGTCCAGGGCTGCTTATGCGCGCCCGAAGGCGCCGTAGAAGCTGTTTTGATGAGGTTTTCGATGACTTCCCTGGGCACTGGCCTGTCGGAAAAGTGGCGCAGGCTGCGGCGCTGGTTCATCCACTGGTAGAATGCTTCGCTACGGCGGATCATCTCTTCTGGCGGG
>RFHT01000654.1 GCA_003696835.1 Bacteroidota bacterium | reverse complement strand
CATCCCTATCTGCAGCAGCGCTGGCAAAGCTTTGATGCAGAGACGGCCCCTTTGGTGCGCCATGCTTTTTGGCCCGGGCAAGAGCTGACGCCCTACACCCTTGACCTGCTGAAGGAGTTTGACGCCCTGCACTTGCTGGGCAAGCGCAACATACAGCTCTCCAACGGAGAGTTGCGCAAAATCGAGCTCATTCGCTGCCTGGGCAAAAAGCCCCGTCTGCTGGTAATCGACAATGCCTTTGTGGGACTGGACGCGGCCAGCCGCGAGCTGCTCATGCAGCTGCTGGAGCAAGTCGCAAGCCAGTGTACGCTGGTGCTGTTGGCCCTGCCGCAGGATGAGCTGCCCGCTGTAATTCAAAGGCGGCTGTATTGCAGGCAGATGCGTCTGGTTCCCGCTTTGGATACCCCGGCACTGAAAGCCGGGCCGCTGCCGCTTTCTTTTGCCGGCAGGGGAGGGGAGGGGGAGCTGGTGAAGCTGCAGCAGGTGCATGTTGCCTATGGGGACACGCAGATTTTTGAGAACCTCAACTGGACCATACGTGCGGGAGAGCACTGGGCCCTGCTGGGCCCCAATGGAAGCGGCAAATCCACCTTGCTCAGCCTGATTGTGGCTGACAAGCCCCAGGCGTATGCACGGGATATTTACCTGTTTGGCAGGCGAAAAGGCTCAGGAGAAAGCATTTGGGACCTCAAACGGAAAATGGCCTACATTTCGCCCGAGCTGCACCAGTTTTTGCCGCGCCAGCGGCCCGTGGCTCAGGTGCTGGTCGATGACCTGGCCTGGCTGTATCCGGGCATAGACCGGCAGGAAGTGGCGCGCAATGCGCGCCGGTGGATGCAGTGGTTTGGGCTGCACATTTCCGGCCAACGGCCCTTTGGTAGTCTTTCTTCGGGCGAGCAGCGCCTGCTGCTCTTCATACGGGTGCTGCTCTATCCCTTTGAGCTGCTCATAGCCGACGAGCCCTGCCAGGGGCTGGACGAGGCCCACATCCAGCTGCTGCGGCAGGTGTTTCACCACCTGGCCCGCCACAGCCGCATTGCCACGGTATTTGTCACCCACCGCCAGGAAGAGCTGCCCGAAACCACCACCCTGCTGTTTGACATGCAGCTTGTTGATTAGCCACAGCGTTCACAAAGGGCACGAAGGGCGACACCCTGCAAAGGTTTGGCCCCTCCGGGGCTACTTATGCAACTTGGGGGAAACTATCCTGCATCCCCCTCAGCTAAGCAGCTCGCGTACCACCTTGCCGTGCACATCGGTGAGGCGGTAGCGCCTGCCCTGAAATTTGAAGGTGAGGCGCTCGTGGTCGATGCCCAGCAGTTGCATAATGGTGGCCTGAAAGTCGTGTATATGCACGGGATTTTGCACGATGTTGTAGCCAAAATCGTCGGTGGCGCCATAGGAAAAGCCCTTTTTCACACCAGCCCCGGCCATGAAGAGGGTGTAGCACTTGGGATGGTGGTCGCGCCCGTAGTTGGTGGGGGTGAGCTTACCCTGGGAGTAATTGGTGCGGCCAAATTCCCCTCCCCAGATCACGAGGGTATCTTCCAGCATGCCGCGCTGCTTGAGGTCGGTGATGAGGGCAGCGGTGGGTTGGTCGGTTTCCTTGCATTGGGTTTTAATACCGGCGGGCAGGTTGCCGTGCTGGTCCCATCCCTGGTGGTAGAGCTGTATAAACTTGACGTTGCGCTCGGCCAGGCGGCGGGCCAGCAGGCAGTTGGCTGCAAAGGTGCCGGGCTTGCGGCTGTCGGGCCCGTAGAGCTCGTAAATGTAGTCGGGCTCGCCGGAGATGTCCATGATTTCGGGCACAGAGGTTTGCATGCGAAAGGCCATTTCGTACTGGGCCATGCGGGCCAGTATTTCGGGGTCGCCCAGGTCCTGGTGGTTGAGCTGTTCGAGCTGGGCGAGGTAGTCCAGCTGTTCTTTTCGCTGCTGGCCGCTCACCCCTGGGGGATTGGCCAGGTAGAGCACGGGGTTTTTTCCCGGCCGGAACTGTACGCCCTGATGCTGGGAGGGCAAAAAGCCGTTGCCCCACAGGCGGGCGTAGAGGGGTTGGCCGAATTTGTCCTTGGTCACCAGCACCACAAAAGCAGGCAGGTTTTCGTTGTCGCTGCCCAGGCCGTAGCTGATCCATGCACCCATAGAGGGCCTTCCGGGCAGCTGGGAGCCAGTTTGTATAAAGGTGGCCGCAGGGTCGTGGTTAATGGCCTCGGTGTACATGGACTTGACGAAGCAAAGCTCGTCCACCACTTTGGCGGTGTGGGGCATGAGCTCGCTCACCCAGGCGCCGCTTTGCCCGTGCTGCTGAAACTTAAAGATAGAGCCCGCCAGGGGGAAGGAGGCCTGCCCGGCCGTCATGCCCGTGAGTCGCTGGCCCTTGCGTATGCTTTCGGGCAGCTCTTCGCCATTGCGTTGGTTTAGCAGGGGTTTGTAGTCAAACAAATCCAGCTGGGAGGGGGCCCCGCTCTGAAAGAGGTAAATGATGCGTTTGGCTTTGGGAGCAAAGTGGGTTTGGCCCAGCACCCCTCCGTTTCCGGGGCCCGTTTTGCCCCAGGCCTGCACCGGCGCCAGCAGCGAACCCAGCGTAAGGGCACCCAGCCCCAAGGAGGTCTTGGTTAAAAAGTCGCGGCGGGAGTAGCCCGGTGATTGTTGATGACAATGCATAATGTATGTGCTGTAAAATGATTTCTTTCCGTTTTGCGATCCCCGCTCCTCTCAACCATTGGCCCGCTTGTAATGAGATGCAGGATGCAAGATTCAGGATTCAGGATTCAGGATTCAGGATGCAGGATGCAAGATGCAGGATTCAGGATTCAGGTGGCAATCCCTGATTAATGTTGACCTACATCTCCTTAAAGGAGTCTCCGCTGCGCTCCGATCTGCTACCTGTGATCTCCTTGTGGAACATCCGCATCGCTCCAGTACCTTAAGGGCATCTTCGACCTGCATCCTGTCACTTGCATCCTGCCACTTGCATCCTGTGACCTGCATCCTGCCACCTGTCCCCTGCAT
>RFHT01000653.1 GCA_003696835.1 Bacteroidota bacterium | reverse complement strand
CTTGTGAAAAACCAGATACTGCGGCAATTGGATGGGTGTGTGTAGAAGGCAAGCTTCATGAAGTGGTGGCAGCATTTTCCCACTATGAGTTTCCTCAAACTCATGATTGCCATTCTGGGCTTGACTTTCAGCTGTTTAGCCGGCAATATGCCGTGCTAAAAGATGAAGCTCCGGCCGGGGCAAAGAACCCCTCCGCTCAGGCCGGAAAGAAGGGCGAAGAAGAAAAGCCCTGGCATTTCGTCATCAAAGACCCCAAAGGGGAATCAACGCCCATTTTATTTAAAAGTGAAGGTTGCACCAGCAAGGAATTTGCCGCCCAGTTACTGAAAACTGCCCTGAAGTTTGGCCATCAGCGTACGCATTACCGCCTGACGCCAGATAAATGCGGCTGGGAACTGTTTTGGATTTGTGAGGGGGAAGTACAGGTGATTGGCAGAACGAACGACCTTTGTTGTCGCAAGCGACTGATGGACCTGTTTATGCAGATAGCAAATGCGGAGGGCTTTCATGCCATTGAGCACATTTTGCTCCGGCCGCGGGCAGCTTCCGATCACTTCCTGCCCATTCACCTTCCCTACTCAGATGAACAGTCAGCAGCGGAAATTGCCAGCCTGAAAGAAATCCTGATACGCGATCCTTACTCTTTTCGAATGACAGTGGTATTGCCAGCCTGGTCCTGGCGCTTTGAAGACATGCAGTTTCGTTGTTTTGTAGAAACCGTGTTGCGCAGAGAAGCTCCCGCTCACATTTTGCTCAACATTATCTGGATAGGCTTGTGCCAAATGCAGGAGTTTGAGCCTTGTTACGTGGATTGGTTGACGCACCTTCGGGCATTGCCCGAAGGGGTTAACGGGCATTTGCCTTATGCTCCTCCCGCAGAGCTGCCCGAAGACTATGAAGAAACCTATGGCAGGGCGCTCAACAAGCTAACAGATGCGCTGCAAGCCTGCTTCCAGGAATACCCCACCGGCATACTTTCCGAAGAAGGGCCGGAAGCCAGCAAACATTCTGGTATAACCCTGGGCAAAAGCAGTCTGGGCACGTTATGAATGAATTTGTTACAGGTATTTACTTTCAAATGGAACGCTCTTTTTCAATCAGATAAAAAACACAAAGCATGTATATACCAGCCACCTATATCCCAGTATCAAATTATCCGCTCTTTGAGCCTAATCAGGTATTGACCGATACCCAGCTCAACCAAATGCGGGAGTTTCTAGATCAGCAAAACCGCTTTACACGTACCAATCTGGTGGGGGTAGGCATCGTATGTGGCCTGCATGCCCAAGCCCGGGGTGATAAAGCAAGCCAGACCATGGAAATACAGCTTACAGCAGGCTATGGAATCAGCACGCTGGGACATTTGATGGTGCTAGAGAAGGATACCCGTTTTACCCGCTGCAGAATATACGAGGGTTTTTCTGAAGATGGAGTGCCCCAAGGGTACCAAAAATGGGCAGATTATGACGCGCTGGAACTCCTGACAACGGAGGAAGGAGATAAACTCAGTAAAGGTGCGCGTAAAACTGCAGGGGCCAAAAAGGAAGCCGGAAAGGTATATGAACTCAGCGGGCAGGACCTGGAAAAAAAGGTGCTGCTGCTCTACCTGGAAAAGAAGCAGGCAGGATTTCAGCCCTGTGTAAAGACAGATTGTAATCAGGCAGCCAACAACATGGAAATAACTCCCCGGCTATTGCTCATTCCCATGGATAAGCTCCGCCCTGTAGATGCTTGTGAAGTGCTTTCGGACCAGCTGATACGGGTACCGCGCCTGCACACTGTTGCAGAGCCTATGCGTGGCTATAAAAAAGAAAAGCATGCTGAGCAGCCCGGATGTCCGCTGGCGCTGATCGAAAGTGGTGAGCACCTCAACATGACCTATGGCAAAATCGTCGAAGGGATGTATCCCATTTTTGAAACCTGCCTGGAAGATTTGTTCCGGGATTGCCGAACTTTTCTGGGAGTTGATCTCACAGATGATGAGGTAGATGAACTGATTGAATGTCTGAAGCAGCAGATTTATACCCGTCCCGATCCCATGTACGATCAGTACCATTACGACTATGTGCGCGATCTGGCCGAAACCTATAATGAACTCAAGACGATATTGTGCAGGCTGGGGCCAGAAAAATCCTGTTTTTTCCGAAATACCTTCCCTTGTCATCTGTATCTGCGGGCATTTGTGGATGATGGTACAGGCTATCGCTATCAGGATGTAGCGGGCTACCGCCACCACTTTGTTGCCTCTCCGGCCAGAGGAGCCTTACACGGAGAATGGGAAAAGGCCCGGCGCCTGATGTTGCGCATCGTAGCCATGATCCGCTATTTCTGCCCGGTGGCCGAAGGCTACAAATACAGCCAGAATCCGCCCATTGAGCGGGATTTTCCCATACGCATTACCCTCAGCCAAACCAGCCGATCTCTTCTGGGAGAGCGGGCAGTGCCTTATTATTACGAACTGGCCTCCGGTAGCAGCAACTACACAGCTTTTCTGGAAAGCTGGCCCTGTAGTGCCTGTTGCCAGCCCATTCCCATGCTGGCTTATTACGACGAAGAACTTGATCACCAACCTGACCTGCCCGCCCGTCTGGAAGGTGTCCAAAACAAGCGCATGTTTCCCGTCCCGTATCAGCATCACAGTATGCATTACGATATCGGGGCCTTCAACTTCTACCGCATCGAAGGGCATGTCGGATGGAACTGCCATGAAGCAGAAAAGGAAGTAAACAGACTAAAGAAATTGTACAATCTGGACTTTGATGTATTGGTGGTGCATATGCAGGATACGGCAGGGGAGGAGCAGGATGTGCAGGATGAGTTGGAAAGGGCGGTGGAGAAGAACAGAAGTGTGTTTAAGGAATATTGGGAAACTAACGTTATAATAGATAAGGCCTCTATACAGGACTTTGTAAGCAAAGCCCAGGCTATTAATGCTCATCTTAAGGCTGAAAAAAACATAGATAGTGATGTGTTCAAATATTACGATAGCTGGAAGTCGAGGCGAAGGCGGAGGGACTTACATTGTGGAATAAGTTGGCTCAGACACGATTTTGCGCAGCATCGGAATGAGCTGTGCAGTTTATTGAATCAAATTCAGGAGAAAATTTCGGTTGATGATAAAATATTTGAAGTTGCTATTCAGAAAGCCACTTTAAATCAATTGGATAACGCTACCATACAGCAATTATGGGAATATGAACTCAATCAATATATTGATAATCTTAAGGAATGTTGGCTGACTGAGGATTTATTTGATTTTAACTTTCGCGTATTCATCCAAAAATACAAAGATATTATTCAGATTGCTTGTAAAATTTTGTTGGGTAGGAAGTTGGGAAATGGTTGGAATACACCTTCAAGAAATGAATATGCAGACTTTCCTTCAAAATTAACTGGAAATATTACCTTAAAGGACACTCCTCCCGCCCCTGGCGTTGATCTCTCCTCGTCAGCAAGAGGAGTTGAAGCATACTTGAACGCTTCAGAAGCAATCCATACTCTCCTGGACTCTAGCGAGGCATTTGGTATCCCAGAACTCTCTAAATCGATAACAGTAATAGAAGAAGTATTAAAACCTGAGGTGGCCATTTCGGAATATACCGCTAGTATTTCAGCTAAAGACAATCGAATGATATCGTACTTAGGAAAGAGGTTGAATGTAAAGGATAATCTCTTCTCCTGCCTTTTGTCATTTTTCCAATCTTCCCTCTTTCAAAGCCTCGCCACAGCCTACTATACCCTGGAATACATCCGCGCCCATGATGTTTCCCTATTTTCTCATCTGGCCAGACATGTATGCGGTATGGAGCACCATGCAGGCGTTCAGCCTTGTGGAACCTTCATCATGATCTGCGATCCCGAATGTCAGCCAGAGGGTGAACCCGTGATTGTAGCGGACTTTTCGGTATGCGGAAAACTGGATTGTTGTTGTGAGATAGATCCTGCCGAAATTTATAAACCTGTGATTGCATTGCCGGATTATAAAGTGGTAGAGACTGATTTGAATCATCCTTCAGGTTTTACAACGGAGATCTTTCAGCTAAGAAATAATGATATATTCTACCAGTATCCTTTTGACAAGGAGGGTTCAGTTGAAAAGTTGAAAGTAGAATTGTTGTCTCCTTATTCCCGGAACGGACATTCCATTGAGTTAATCCCCGGAGAGGATAATCCCACTGTTAGGTATAAGATTAATCACGACAAAGTTTTCAAACATGGTCAGGCAGAGGAAAAGGATTATTTTGAATATCGTTTAT
>RFHT01000652.1 GCA_003696835.1 Bacteroidota bacterium | reverse complement strand
TACCACCGGGCCATCGGAGTCGATGGCTCCGCCAAACGCCCTGACGCCATTGACAGCTTCAAAGTCTTTTTTGGTATCAAACGCCCACAACTCACGTCCATCGTTGGTAGCATAAGCCTTCATGATGCCATCCAGGGTGCCACCGAATACCACTCCGGGCACGAGGGTGATGGCCGCAGAAATGCCGGGGCCGCAGCCCCGCAGCGTGAGCGGCGGGCAGCGGTCTTTTTCAATGGTGGACCACAAAAAGCTTCCATCTGCCACCCGAAGGGCATGCATGCCGGGCGACTTGGGCTTGTGTGGGTTGAGGCTGTACAGCCCCCGGTCGTTGATGGGCACATACAGGGTGGTGCCGTCTGTGGCCATGCCCCAGTGCACCCCGCCCATCATCCCGCCTCTGCCAACCAACTGTGTCCATACGATCTTTCCCTGCTGGTCGGGGTCCAGTGCATATACATGTCCCGATTTCTGGCCTGCCAGCAGCAAGTCGCCCTGTGGGCGCTGCACCAAAATGGGCGGTGCACCAAAGTCTGCATCCGGGCCGTTGTCTTCGGGGCAGTTGGCGCGACTCGTAAGGGTAACGCAGGCCCCGTTCCAGGCGTCTCGTGGGATGGTTTGCTGAGCCCACAATATGCGGCCGTCGTCCAGCGAAAAAGCCAGGATGGCATCACTGGTTAGGGTGGTGGGGCGGGTATAATTTTCGCCTGTACCCACATACAGGCACCTCCTTTTGGCATCTATGGTAACGGCCGTCCAGATGGGGGCACCGGAGGGAGCCAGAATGGGAGTGCCTTTGCTGTTGGTACCCTGCTGCCGGGGCGTTTCACCAATGGTGTGGGTCTTCCACAGCAAGGAGCCATCGGCCTGGTTGAGGGCCACCATGGCCCCCCTGAAGCTGCAGCAGGCATAGTGCTCATCTGCTGCCGAAACAATCTCGGTGGAGGAAAGGGGGACGTACAGGCGATCTTCGTACAGGCTGAGGGTGCCGGTAATGGTGGCCGCCGGGTGCTCATCAATTTTTCGTTTCCAAATTAATTGCCGGGTACGCAGGTCCAGGGCATAAACCGTGGCGTTGAAGTCGCCAAAATAGAGGCGGTTGGCCCTGCCGCTGGAGTCCCTGCCAATCACCAGGGCACTTCTGATCTCTGCATCGGCCTGAAAGGTCCAGCGGATGCAGCCTGTTTTGCGGTCCAGGGCATAAACCCTTCCCATCTGGCTGGCAGTAAAGAGGGTATTGCCTGCGATGGTGGGCTGCACCCTGGCCCTGGAAGCAGAGGGAAAGGCAAATACCCAACTCAGTTTCAGGCGGTGGACGTTATCGGCCCTGATGGATACCGCTTCGTAATAGCGATGGTTGTGCAGGCCCATCCCCCAGCCATCTATGCGCGGAAAGGCCGCCAGATCGGCCCCGGCTTCAGCCCCTTCCGGACACAGGCCCGTGGAGAGGCTTCCGGTTTCGCCGACCCGGGAAGCTTCCGAAATAAAGTCGGCAAGTTGCCGGTGTTGCTCGTCAGACAGCATGGCGGCCTGGTTTTGCATCACGCCCGACTTCAGGGCCTGCAGGATGCGGTCGCGGGGCAGCAATTTCAGGGCATCCAGGCCCGGAGCCTCCGGGCTGCCCCCTCCATGGCAAATGCCACAGCGGGTTTCGTACAGCTGTTGTACCCCCAGCTCGGCCGTAATGGACTCTTGCGGCACGTATTTATTTTTCCATTTTATCCAAAAAAAACCTGCTACCAGTACCAGGGTCAGGAAGGATGCCAGAATCAAGGCAATTTTTTTCCACATGATGTTCAGAAGTTTTGGAGGGAATAGATGGATGTATCCTGCAGGGCCTGCCTTAAAGCAAACACATTGCCATCCACATCATAGGCAAATACCGTCCGGAAGGGCCCCAGCACCTGGGGGGTACTCACGAAGCGGACGCCCAGCTTTTTGAGGCGCTCATACTCCTGCTGTATGTCCAACACTTCAAAGGAGAAGGTATAGCCCGGGGCGGTAAGGGCCCTTGGAGGTGGATTGGGTGGGGTGGGAGGGTGCACATACTGCATCAGTTCCAGCTTTTTGCCCTGACCGTCCATGCCAAACCAGGCAGCATCAAAAGCCAGGCTGTCCAGGTTGGCAATTTTGTCAAAGCCAGGATTATGGGCATAGCTACCCATGCGGTAGGGTTTGATACCCAGCACCCGTTGATAAAAGGCCACCAGCCGCTGCAAATCGGGGCTGATGATGGCCACCTGGGTCATCCACAGGGGGTGCTGCCGGGCCCATTCGGTGCCTATTTGTAGCCTGATAAGCCGCTCAGACATTTGCTCCAGTTCCAGCATGTTGCCTTCGGGGTCGTAGGCATAGGCGTAGGTGACGCCATAGCCTCCCAGGTCCACGGGCGCCCCGCCCCGGGTGAGGATCTCCGCCCCAGCTTCTTTAAAGCGCGCGAATCCCGAAGCGGTCATGGCAGACTGGTAGCAGGTATGTGTGATGCCGGGACCCTGGGGAGGCATTTTTTTTAGGAGGGTATCTTGTTGGTTGGCAAACTCTCTCAACTCCAGCAGCATGTTGGGCCCTTTGAGTATGGCACTTTCATAGCTGATGCCTTTTTGGCCAAACAATTCATCCGCTGCCTCATCATTAGCAACCACAGTTCTTTCAAGCAGCTCATAGCCGGTGGCTTTTTGGTAAAAAGCGAGCATCTTGTCCAGGTCCAGCACATTGATGCCTACGTGGTTGAAGCCAATGATGGTAGTGGGAGAATCGTCGATTCTGGGTTGGGGATACAGGCG
>RFHT01000651.1 GCA_003696835.1 Bacteroidota bacterium | reverse complement strand
GTATTTGAATGTCCCGGTACCAGGCCTCCGAAGGCGGCCCGCTGTGGATTTGAACGCATATCACCCCTGAGGGCTCTATGGCGGGGTCTTCTTCTGTATAATCCACCACCAGCTCTCCGTTGAACCAGACCTGTATGCGGTTGTGCTCTGCACGTATGCGGTAATGGTTGTAGTCCTCCGGCTTCAGTAGTTGCGCTATTCGGTCAGCAGGAGCTTCCGCGATAAATTTATTTCGCCTGGACTCATCATAAATAGAAGCCCAAAGGGCTTTTCCCCGGTCATAGCCCACATCTATCTGGTAGCCCACCACTTCGTGGTGGTTGGGGATGCGCTTTGAGCGGATTTGTATGCCGCCATTGTTGTTGCGGGTGGGAAATTTCACCTTCATGCTCAGTTCAAAATCTCCATACGTCTTTTCCGTACACAAAAATTTGTTGGTGGGAATGTCGCGCTGCATGCTGCCGGCTACGATGGCACTGTCTTCGATGCGGAAAAATGTCATTTCTCCTTCCCAGCCTCTAAAGCTACTGCCATCAAAAAGCGGGTGCATTTCAGCCTCATCGGCAGGCACCTCCTGGGTATTTGGGGGCTCTTGCTGCTTGCCTGAGTGGCCTCCGCCCTGGCAGCCGACCATCAGCAGGCAGCCCAGGAGCAGGGCGAATCCGGGTAGTTTTTGCACAAAAAAAGTAAAAAAGCCATGCATAGTTGTATGGGTTGGGCTTGGTTGAATGCAGGCATAAATGCCTGACATGCGGCCAAACAATGATTCATGCTATTCGCCCTCATGCTTCTCACACCCCACTAAAAGCACTGAAGCCACCATCCACCGGCACCACAATGCCCGTGACAAAATTCGAGGCATCACTGCACAGCCACAGCAAGGTGCCCAGCAATTCATGGGGCTGGCCAAAGCGCTGCATGGGGGTATTTTTGATGATGGTTTGCCCCCTGGGCGTAAGGCTGCCGTCCTCTTCAGTAAGCAGGCGGCGGTTTTGTTCTCCAATAAAAAAACCGGGAGCAATGGCGTTGACGCGTATGCCTTCCCCGAATTTCAGGGCCATTTCGGTGGCCATCCATCGGGTGTAGTTGTCGATGGCAGCTTTGGAGGTGGAATAGCCCAACACCCGGGTAATGGCCCGGCTTGCCGCCATAGATGAGATATTGATGATCACCCCTTTGCCGTTATCGGCTATGCTGCGGCCAAATACCTGGGTGGGCAACACCGTACCCAGCAGGTTGAGGTCCACGACCTTGCGAAAATCTTCAATGTGCAGATTGAACACTGTTTCGTCGGGGGTGATGGTGGCGCCGGGCATGTTGCCGCCCGCCGCATTGATGAGCAGGTCGATTTTTCCCCACTGCTTCAGCACCCGTTCCCGGGCCTTTTGCAACTGGGCTTCATTCAGCACATCGGCTTTGAGGGGCATGGCTTCCCCATTTTCGGCGCGAATGGCTTCCACTACCTGCCGGGCTGCCGACTGACGGCGGCCCAGCACTCCCACTTTGGCGCCAGCCAGTGCCAGTCCCTCGGCCATGGCCGATCCCAAAACTCCTGTTCCTCCTGTGACAATGGCAACTTTTCCGTCCAGGCTAAACAATTCGTAAATAAATTTCATAACTTTCGTTGCTTGACAAACGAAGATAACACCCATTCTGCCCCCTTGCCTGTGCAAATGGTTGCACGCCAGGGCAGGCCAGGTATTTCTGACATGATTATTCACCCTCATCCAAACCTCCATCGTATGAAAACTTCCCTTTTGAGCAAGCTGTTTGTATGTCTGTGTGTGCTGCCACTCGGCGCCTGGGCCCAGCAAACCCAAAAGCCCGTGCTGCATGGCCGCCACTGGATGGCCATTACCGGCAAGCCCCTGGGCGCCACGGCCGGCGCCATGATTTTCAGCCAGGGCGGCAATGCCGTGGATGCGGCCTGTGCCATGCTGGCTGCCACCTGTACCATGTGGGATGTGCTCAGTTGGGGGGGCGAAACTCAGGCCCTCATTTACAATCCCCATACTGGCAAAGTAATTGGTATCAATGCCCTGGGCGTAGCACCCACCGGCGCCACACCTGAGTTTTTTCTGCAAAAGGAAATGAAATATCCCCCTGCCTACGGGCCGCTGGCTGCTGTAACGCCGGGCACGCCCGGCGGCCTGCTAACCATGCTGGCCGAGTATGGCAGCATGAGCCTGGAGCAGGTGCTGGCACCTGCCATGCAGATGGCCGAAGGCTACCCCATCGAAGCACAGGCTGCTGATGCCATTGAACGGCAGAAGGAACGCATCAAACAATGGCCATACTCCCGTGCGGTGTTTTTGCCACACCTGGGCAGTGAGGAGCGCGAAGCGCCCTATCCAGGCGAAATTTTCAAACAACCCGACCTGCTCAATACCCTGCAGAAACTGGTAGAGACTGAGCGGGCTGCCCGCCAGGCGGGCAAATCGCGCAAGGAGGCCATTTATGCAGCTTACGACCGCTTTTACAAAGGCGATATCGCCGAAGAAATTGCCAGAAGTACCCAGGAGCAGGGAGGCCTCATCACCAAAGAAGACCTGGCCAAGTGGAAGGTGTACATAGAGGAACCCGTGATGACTACCTACAAGGGCATAGAGGTGTATAAGCTCACCTCCTGGGTGCAAGGGCCCGTGATGCTGCAGGCCCTCAACATGATGGAACAGCTGGATGTGCAGGGTATGGGGTACAACACGGCCCGCTACCTGCACGCCCTCTACCAGGTGATGAACATGAGCTTTGCCGACCGCGACTTCTACTATGGCGATCCCTACTTCGACCCGCCTGAGCCGCTGCAGGGCCTGCTTTCCAAGCAGTACGCCAAAGCACGGGTTGAGCAAATCAATTGGAAAAAAAATGATCCCCAGGTAAAACCCGGCGACCCCTACCCCTTTGAGCCAGGCAACAAGGTCAACCCCTACCGCAAATACCTGGATGAATGGACCAACGAAACCTCCCTGCTCCTGCCCTACCCCAACCTGCCGGAGGCCGAGTTTCTCAGTGCGGAGCATTACCGGGGTACTACTTCCATCCAGGCTGCGGATGAAGAAGGTTGGGTGGTCTCCATTACCCCCAGTGGCGGCTGGATTCCAGCCGTAATTGCAGGCAAAACGGGGGTAGGCCTCAGCCAGCGCATGCAGAGCTTTGTGCTGCACGAAAAGGAAAACCCTTTCAATGTGGTACAGCCCGGCAAACGCCCCAGGGCCACCCTCACCCCCAGCCTGGCCCTGAAAGCAGGCAAGCCTTACCTCTCTTTTGCCGTACAGGGCGGCGACAGCCAGGACCAGAACCTGCTGCAGTTCTTCCTCAATGTGGTGGAATTTGGGATGAATGTGCAGGAAGCTGCCGAAGCAGCCAACATCAACAGCTTTCAGATGCGGGGCTCCTTTGGCCAGCATGAGGTAAAGCCCGGCCTGATGCTCATACGGGACGACACCCCTCCCTGGACGCGCAAAGCCCTGCGCAACATGGGCTACGAGCTTCAGGTGCGCGAGCGCACCTCCGGCCCCATCAATGCCATTTATTTCGACTGGGAACACGGCAGCTTCTGGGGTGGCTCCAGCAACCACGGCGAAGACTATGGCATCGGATGGTGAGCAGGGAACAGGTGGCAGGGCGGAACAAAGTGAAGATGCCTTTAAGGTACTGAAAGTAGGGGGGTGCAAGATGCAAGAT
>RFHT01000650.1 GCA_003696835.1 Bacteroidota bacterium | reverse complement strand
GTCTTTGATCACCTCTACCAGGGTATTGATTTTGCTTTCCAGCGGATGAAACTTGTTGATGATGATCATGCGCTGATCGTGTACGATGCAATACCCCCCCTTAAAGTTGCCCTTTTCATAGCGCACCCGGTATTCCTGGGCCCTCAGTATGGCCTGCAATTTCTCCTGCGTGCTTTTGGTGATTCGCATCCCCAAATGTACGATCAATTTGGCGAATTGAACAATTATTCCGATACTAAAAACAGGGAAGCTCTATGCGGCCCCCTTCCGTTCCCTGTTCATTCCAGCTTACTGGTATGAACCACTTCTCAAACCTGATCGATTTACGTATTTTTAATCCCCAACTCCATGAACAAGCCTACTCAACCCTCCGCCTTCAGCAGAAGAGCGCTCATCAAAACCCTGGGCATGGGCGGCCTTGCAAGTAGCATGGGCCTCCTGGCAGGCATGCCACCTGCCAGGGCCGCAGAGCTCGAAAACACCTCGCGGGGCATGGCCCCCCTCAAAATCACCCGCGTAAGAGCCATAGCCACTGCACCCCAAAATAACATTGAGCTCATTGTGGTAAAAGTAGAAACCAACGAACCCGGCCTCTACGGGCTGGGGTGTGCCACCTTCAGGCAGCGGGCACATAGTGTGGTGGTAGCGGTAAACAAATACCTGGACGATTTTTGCAGAGGCAAAGACCCCGACCGCATCGAAGACATCTGGCAAACGGCCTACGTCAACTCCTACTGGCGCAACGGACCCGTGCTCAACAATGCCCTCAGCGGCCTGGACCAGGCCCTGTGGGACATCAAGGCCAAACGAGCCAACATGCCCCTTTATCAACTGCTGGGAGGAAAATGCCGCTTTGCCATTGACTGCTACGCACATGCCAGCGGCAACAGCACCGAAGAGCTGGTAGATAGTGCCCAACGCCACATCGACAACGGCTTCCGCCATGTGCGCATACAACTGGGTGGCTACGGCGCAGCAGGCATTGCCCCACAGCCAGCATTCAAAGCCGCAGGCTTTGGCCAGGCCAAAGACAACTACATGAACCAGTACCTCTACATGAAGTCAGTGCCCGAGATTTTTGAGGCCGTGCGCAAGGCCTGCGGCGACGAAGTAGAACTGTTGCACGACATACACGAACGCCTGCCTCCCCGAGACGCCTTCAGACTGGTGATGGCCCTGGAGCCCTACCGCCCTTTCTTTATCGAAGACCCCTTTGCGCCTGAAGACATGGGCTATTTTAAACTGCTGCGCCAAAAAACGGCCGTACCCATCGCGATGGGAGAGCTGTTCAACAACCCACACGAATGGGTAGAACCCATGAGCCAGCGGCTGTTCGATTTTATCCGAATTCATATTTCGCAGATAGGCGGCATCACCCCTGCCATGAAGGTGGCCCGTCTGGCTGAGTGGTTCAATATACGCACCGCCTGGCACGGGCCAGGCGACGTGTCTCCCGTAGGTCATGCTGCCAATGCCCACATCGACTTTGCCATCTGGAATTTTGGCATCCAGGAGTCGGTGAACTTCAACGAACAAACCCGCGAGGTATTTCCCGGCGCCCCTTATGTGGAAAATGGCTTCATGTACGTCAACGAGGCGCCGGGCCTGGGCGTGGACATAGACGAAAAGGCGGCGGCCAAATACCCCATTCGCGAAAAGGCCAACAACGACTGGACCCAGCTGCGGAAAAATGACGGCACACCTGTCAGGCCGTAAAAAGTGGCCTTAGCCGCCTGTTGTGTCCGCATGCTGCATCACGGCATGGCCTATACCGCATTGCAGGCATTTGCGTGCCATGCAGTAGTGCTTTTTCAGCTGTATGAGTCCCTGGGAATGCAGGGCGTGTTCATTGGCAATGCCCAGCGCCTCAAAGTCTTTCAGCAGGCGATTGTGCTCAGGCTTTAGTCTTCCCAAACCGGCTTCCACCAGCTCATGCGTATCCTCCCGCCCGTGAGCCCGGTGATACAGCAAGCTCAGCGGTATGAGGGTATTGATAATGAGGGTGTGCTTTTGGCTCATCCCCAAACGCTTGGGCTGAGATTTTTTGGCCTGCTCCCCAAAGCGGTAGTGCTGGTCCCAGTAAGCTGATGCCCGCACCTCCGTTTGTATCAACTGCTGGTGAGCTGCTGGCTCCAGCAAGCGAATGAGCGGGTAAAAGGTAGTCAACATCACTGCCAGCTGCGACAGGCGTATGCTGGGAAAAGAGGCCGGACGCATGCGCATAAAGCGCAAGGCAATAAAAGAACTGCCCAGTTGGTGTACTTTTTTGAGGTAATGCCATTCCTGCCGCAAATGCTGATAGTACGCATCCGCTGGCTGCTCGCCTGCCAGCATTCCACAGCCGCCAAACAACAAAGCCTCTGTTTGCAACAACTTGTGCCGGTACTTTTTGAGCACCTGATAGGGAATGCATTGTGCCATTTGCCGCATGGATTCCTGGTTGACCGGCCCGCCCATCATGGCTGCCAGCTCTTCCCACAACACCTGCTCCCAGTCGTGCACCTTCACATCCAGGCGCGCCTTCATACGAGCAGCCTTTGCTTCCATGCGCTCCACACTCAGGCGCTCCACCCAGGGATAAATGTAGATATCCTTCAACTTCGGCAGGGCAAATGCACAGGGAATCTGCCCCTGCGAAAGCCGCAGACGCTCGTACTGCTGCTGCAGCCGGGCCGGAATGCGCCCTTTCAGTTCAAGCTCCGGAATGGCCGTGCCATCCTCCCGCATAATCACCCCTCCTCCCGACTCCAGCACTACATGCAAAATTACATTGTTGTAATGCGGATCTTTGTCGTGCCCATGCCGGTACCAGTCCTGGCTGCTGAGGTGAATCTCCACCTGCCCGTGCCATTCCATTTCCCCTATACCAATCCGAGCCTCCAAAAAATCCGGCCCCTGGTTGGTGTTCAATATCCCCTGCCGGTGAATGCGTACCGGCTCGCCCTCAGTGGTTATCAAACCCTTCAGGTCAAAATTCAGGCTGCGCCATACATAGTGAAGAAAATCTTCGGGAATGGAGGTAAACATCATGGCATAAGGATAAGCGGTAAGTGGCTAAGCGTACAACATCTTCCGTATTTGTTCCAAAATATACGCCCTCTGTTTATATTTGTCAATTCTATCAAACACTTATATGCCCAGCAATCACACCGACATCATCGCCAAAGAACTAGGCATCAGCCGACGCCAGGTTACCGCTACCCTCAGCCTGCTGCAAGAAGGGGCCACCATTCCCTTCATGGCCCGCTACCGCAAGGAAGTCACAGGCAGCCTGGACGAAGTAGCCCTGGCTACCATACGCGACCGGGCAGAGCAGCTCGCCCAGCTCGACAAACGCCGCGATGCCATCATCAAGTCCCTGCAAGAGCGGGAACTCCTCTCCGATGAGCTCAAAGCCGCCATCGGCCAGGCACAAAGTATGGCTGAGCTGGAGGACCTCTACTTGCCCTACCGGCCCAAACGGCGCACCCGCGCTACCATTGCCCGTGAAAAAGGACTGGAACCACTGGCAAAAATCCTCATGGAGCAAAAACCAGCTACCGATCCAGAACTGGAAGCCGCTGCCTTTGTGAATGAAGAAAAAGGCGTGGCCGATACCGAAGAAGCCCTCAAGGGCGCACGCGACATCATAGCCGAATGGATAAACGAAGACAAAGAAGCACGCGAACGCATGCGCAACCTTTACCGCAAACGCTCCATGATCCAGTCCAAAGTCATCAAAGGAAAAGAAGAAGAAGGCGCCAAGTATAAGGATTATTTCGACTGGAGTGAGCCTCTGTCTAAAGTACCCTCTCACCGCCTGCTGGCTATGCGCCGGGGTGAAAAAGAATTAATTCTTTCGCTTACCATCGGCCCTGAAGAAGAAGATGCCGTGGCCCTGCTGGAACGCCGGTTTGTCAAAGGCAGCTCTGCCACCGCCCAGCAAGTAAAACTGGCTGTAAAAGACGCCTACAAACGCCTCATGGGCCCCTCCATGGAAACCGAAATGCGCATCGAATCCAAGGATAAAGCCGATGAAGAAGCCATCAGGGTATTCGTAGATAATTTGCGGCAACTGCTGTTGTCGGCTCCGCTGGGAGAAAAAGCTGTGCTGGCAGTAGATCCCGGTTTCCGCACTGGCTGTAAAGTCGTATGCCTGGATCGACAGGG
>RFHT01000649.1 GCA_003696835.1 Bacteroidota bacterium | reverse complement strand
GGCTACCTATTCCGGCGGCACCCTCAGGGGCAGCTTGTTTCACGAAGTGGATCTGGACAATCCCGAAAAGTCGGGCAGGTACTGGCTGGGAGAAGGTTTCAGCGGCATCGTCAATCAGCGCACCTTTTCTTTTTACCTGCCAGATGCAGCCCCGGGCGCCAGCATCAAAATGCGGCTACGGGTAGCAGCCGACGC
Source organism: Bacteroidota bacterium (assembly GCA_003696835.1). Taxonomy (GTDB): domain Bacteria; phylum Bacteroidota; class Bacteroidia; order J057; family J057; genus J057. The sequence goes on along the minus strand of RFHT01000649.1, from coordinate 5,478 downwards.
CCCCCGCAGCACTTCTTTTCGCATACTGGCTGGGGGTGAACTGCTGGGTACGCTCAGTATTACCGGCATACAAAACAACGCCACGGCTGCGGCTTACCTGGCCAAAACGCGTACTTATACGTTTAGTGCTTCCCTGCTGCAGGGCGACTCCCTGCAGGTGGTGCTGGACTACAACGCCGCTGGCGCTGCCGATGCCAGGGGCTGGCTCGACTGGATAGAGATTGACTATCCCAAACAACTGCTGCCCGGGCTGCCATATCTGGAGTTTAGCACCACGGACCAGCGGGGTGCCTCAGAGGTGGGGCAGTATGCCATACCTGATGCAGGCTACCGCCTTTGGGAGGTAACCAACCCCCTGCAGGTGGTGGAGTGCTCCCTTTCAAACCAGATGCTGTATGTACCGGCCGACACCATTCGGCACTTTGTAGCCTTTAAGGATGGGTTTCGCACTCCTGTGAGTGGACTGCAGGTACGCAACCAAAACCTGCATGGGCTGGACCTGGCCGACTACCTCATCATCAGCTATCCGGCCTTCCGGGCCGAGGCCGAGCGCCTGGCTGATTTTCACCGCAGCCATTACGGCCGTGTGGTGCACGTGGTTACGCCCCAGGAAATTTACAATGAGTTTTCCAGTGGCAAGCAGGACGTTACGGCCATACGCGACTTTGTGAAGATGTTTTATGACCAGTCGGCTGGGCAACTGCCGGGCTTTGTGCTGCTTTTTGGTGATGGCACCTACGACATCAAGGGCATTGTAAAAGACCCCGTTACCAATGAAACGCTGGGGGGAAATTTCATTCCCACCTACCAGAGCCGCAACTCCTGGAGCCCGGTCAACTCCTATACCAGCGACGACTTCTTTGTACTGCTGGACGATGAGGAAGGATTTTGGGGAGAAAATGCCCGTATGACCGGCGACAGCTATGTGCTGGACAACGACAACAGGGTGGAGGTGAACAAACTGGATGCGGCCGTAGGCCGCCTGCCGGTGGAAAACCTCGAGCAGGCCCGGATTATTGTGGACAAAATCATCGACTACGCCACCAATCCCGAGGGTTTTGGCACCTGGCGCAACAAGGTAGTGCTGGTAGCCGACCACCTGCAGCGCGACCATTCCACCCATGTAAGCCAGGCCGACAGCTATACGGGGGTGATATTGGGCAACAATCCCTGCATCAATCTGGAAAAGATTTACATGGACAACTACCCGGCCGAAAGCACCCCCAGTGGAGTCAAATTTCCCGAAGGCAAAAAGGCCCTGCTCTCGGCTCTGGATGAAGGCAGCCTGATTGTCAACTACACCGGCCACGGCGGAGCCACGGCCTGGTCGAATGCTGATATACTGCTGCTCAATGACATCAACAATGTACACAATCCCCATCGTCTGCCGGCTTATGTAACGGCTACCTGTTCGTTTGGACATTACGACGACCCCGGTACACGCTCCGGAGCCGAAACCCTGCTGATGATGGAAGGAAACCGGGGCTCTATTGCCATGCTCACCACGGTGAGGCTGGTGTATTCTTCGCCCAATGCCACCCTCAATGCCAATTTGTACCGGCAGATATTTACTTTTGACGAAGACAAGGGCCGCATGCCTACCATAGGGGAGGTGATGATGCACACCAAGAATGCCACCTTTCCCCGTGGGAGCACCACCAACATCAATTCCCGCAATTTTACTTTGCTGGGCGACCCCGGGCTCATCCTCAACTACCCTGGGCTGAAGGCCCGAGTGACGGCTATCAACGGCCAGGGCGTGGACCCCGCCCGTATTGATACCCTGCGCTCCCTTTCCAAAGTGCTCATAGAAGGGGAAATCGAAGACCCCTTTGGCAACCGGGTGGACAGTTACGAAGGTGAAATTGCCATTACCATTTACGACAAGCCCAGCAAATTTACTACCCGCCTTTCGCCCTTTACCTTTAGCTGGCAGAAAAACCGCATTTTTAATGGCACGGCCACCGTGGCCAACGGCCATTTTCAGTTCAGCTTTGTGGTACCCATCGACATTTCCTACGACGATGGCTTTGGCAAGATCAGCCTGTACTTCTCCGGGGAAGGCGGAGACGGCGGGGGCTGTTATTCCAATATGTACATTGGAGGTACGGAGCTGGCGGTGGCACCTGACCGCAGGGGGCCGGATATTTCGCTTTTCATCAATGATACCAACTGGGTGGACGGGGGCATCACTGATGCCAATCCCTGGCTGTATGCCCTGCTGTCTGATTCCAGCGGCATCAATACAGTGGGCAGTGCCATTGGGCATGAGATCATCGGGGTGCTGGACGGAGATGAAACCCGTGCTTTTATTCTCAATGAATACTATACGGCCCGCAAAGACAGTTATACAGACGGAGAGGTGAGGTTTCAGATGGAAAACCTCGCCGAAGGCAAGCACGAGCTGATGCTGAGGGTATGGGACGGGGCCAACAATCCCACCGAAGCGCGCACGACTTTCTGGGTGGTGAGCAATGAGCAAATGGTACTTGACCAGATTAAGGCCGTACCCAATCCCTTTCATACCCACACAGAATTTCGCATTGGACACAACCAGGCCAACCAGCAACTGCGTGCCACGGTGCGCGTCATCAATCTGGCCGGGCAAGTAGTAAGGCAAATACAAACTGAGCTGGTGCCTGCGGGCAACCTGCTGCGGCTGGACTGGGACGGCAAGCGCGATGACGGCCGCCCGCTGAATAACGGCATGTACGTGTATCAGGTATTACTGGAAAACCTCGAAAACGGGCAGCAGGCGGTGGCCGTTGAGCGGCTGGTATTGTTGCGGTGAGGAAAAATGCCCCTGCTTTTTACTTCATATTCGGAAAAAGCTTTATATTTGTCTTTTACTACAGATCAAAAGCGTAAGTTATTAGACCAATCTTACTTTCTTCATACATTGAAACTGAATAAATTTACCCCAAATTCCACTAAGCAAAATAGCCAGCCTATGAATTAATGCTACGTTTTTATTTCTTTTATGAAGTATTCATTTTTTTAAGGTAGCAAAAACATGAGGAAAGCATTTTTTTCAGCCACTTGTCTGGTTGTATTGCTCACAGTTTCGTTCCGGGGGTTTTCCCAGGGAGCATCGGCCGGCCAGAACGGCTCCAAAACGATTACTACCGCTGTACCCTTTCTGCTGGTTGCGCCCGACTCGCGTAGCGGCGGCATAGGAGAAGCAGGGGTAGCCATTACCGACGACGCCAATGCCATGCACTGGAATGCATCGGCTCTGGCTTTTACTGAGAACCGCATGGGGTTCAGCATGTCTTATTCTCCCTGGCTGCGGGCCCTGGGCATACCCGACATCAACCTGATGTACCTTTCGGGTTATTACAATGTAGGTGACAAGGCCGGGGTAATTGGCACCTCTCTGCGGTATTTTTCCCTTGGCCAGATCGACTTCACCGATGGCCTGGGTCAGCCCATCGGCAGCGACAAGCCCAATGAGTTTGCCTGGGATGTGGGTTATGCCCTGAAGGTAACGCCTGTACTTTCGGCTTCCATTTCGCTGCGTTACATCTACAGCCGCCTGGCCTCCAATGCCGGGATAGGTGATCCGGTAAAGCCCGTCAACTCTGTGGCCGGTGACATTGCCTTTCTTTACGTGAAAGACTTCAACATGAACGGCTCAGGAAGCAACCTGCCCGTGACCTTTAAAGCGGGCATCAATATCTCCAATATTGGCCCCAAGGTTTCTTATACTTCCAACACCAGCGACAAGGATTTTATTCCCATCAACCTGCGCTTTGGCTACGCCTTTGTTTTCCATCTGGACGACTACAACTCCCTTACCTTTACCAATGACTTTAACAAGCTGCTGGTACCCTCGGAAGGCGGGCGCTCCGACAAGCCCCTGTTGGACGGCATATTTGGCAGTTTTTCCGATGCTGAGGGCGGCTTTAGCGAGGAGCTTTCTGAGTTCAACATAGCTGCGGGCTTTGAGTACTGGTATCGCCAGCTTTTTGCGGCCCGCGTAGGGGTGTTTTATGAGGACCCAGAGAAAGGAAACCGCAAGTTTATCACCCTGGGTGCCGGCATCAAATACAACGTATTTGGCTTGCACTTTGCTTACCTGGCGCCTTTGCAGCAAAACCATCCTCTGCAAAACACCCTTCGCTTTACGCTCACTTATGACTTTGCCTCTACGGGCAATGAATAGGAATACCCGCCTGGGAAGACTCCCTGCAACCTCAGAGCAAAGAATACCAACGGGTTTGGCCTACAAGGCCAAACCCGTTCTTGTTTCTTGTGATACAGCTCGTATCTTTGTGGGCAAATGTTAAATGTATATGAATCAGCCAATCATTAGTGGCATACAGCAGGTAGGCATAGGGGTACCTGATGTATATGAGGCATGGGCATGGTACCGCAAAGCTTTTGGGATGGATTTGCCCATTTTTGACGAGGCAGCAGAAGCTGCCCTGATGCTCCCCTATACTGGCGGGGAAGCCCGTAGCCGGCATGCTGTGCTGGCTTATAACCTGCAGGGCGGAGGCGGCATGGAGATTTGGCAATACACCAGCCGCACGCCCCAGCCCCCCGATTTTGAGGTGCAGCTGGGCGATCTGGGCATTTTTGTCTGCAAAATCAAATGCCGGGACGTCATGAAAGCGCATGCCTGGTACACCCAGCAAGGATATGATATGCTGGGCGAGCTGGGGTACGATCCTCTGGGGAACCCTCATTTTTTTGTGAAAGACCCCTATGGCAATATCTTTCAAATAGAAAAGAGCGACAACTGGTTTCGCACGGGGGAGCATCTTACCGGTGGTCCCTGGGGATGCATGATTGGTGTTTCGGATATTGAACAGGCACGCGAGTTGTACACGGGCATTCTCGGTTACGACCAGGTGGTGTATGAACGGGAGGGGGTATTTGCCGATTTTGCTGCGCTTCCGGGAGGCGAAATGCGCTGCCGCCGGGTGATGCTGCGGCATTCCCAGCCCAGAAAGGGAAGTTTTAGCAGGTTGTTTGGCCAAAGCCAGATCGAGCTGGTAAGCGTGCAGGGAAGGATTCCGCGCAAAATATTTGAAGGCCGCCTTTGGGGCGACCTGGGCTTTATCCATTTATGCTTTGACATAGCTGGTATGGACGCCATGCGCAGCCTGTGTGAGTCTAAGGGGTTCCCCTTTACAGTGGACAGCAGCGAAAGTTTTGACATGGGAGAAGCGGCCGGGCATTTTTCTTATATCGAAGACCCCGACGGCACCCTCATAGAGTTTGTAGAAACCCACAAAGTGCCCATTATCAAGAAGCTGGGCTGGTACCTCAACATGAAAAAGCGGGACCCGGAAAAACCCCTGCCCAACTGGATGCTGAATGCGCTGAGGTTTAGCAGGGTGAAGGATTGAGGATTGAACTAACAGCCCGGGCTTTGGCGTACCAACCTGGCGTTTTTTCAATTTCACGCATCTCCAACTAATGATCGTTCCAGATTTTTTTTATTTTTGGACTATGAGTAAGTCCGAAGAT
>RFHT01000648.1 GCA_003696835.1 Bacteroidota bacterium | reverse complement strand
GCGTGGCAGGGATAAGGAGGGGCCGGGGGGTGGTTGACAAAAACAAAGTTTCATGTATGGTCAATGAAGGCACTATTGGGGTATTCCCCCTTTTTTGTTGCAATTCCATGCTGTATTTAAATAACTATTCTTCTGAAGAAATCAGCTTCCTGTCTCAGAAAAGTTAGTAAGAGGCTTCTGGCTTCTGTAAACAGGGAAATGCTATGCTTATTAGAAAAATGCCTCAGACTATCCCGAACTCACGTTACCTTAAAGACATCCCTGGGCTGTCCCTTTCACGGATTCGGAATAACCAACTCCTGACCGGGATGAATCAAATTGGGATCCTTCAGTATATGCTGGTTGGCTTCGAAGATCTTCATGTACTTCATGGGGTCGCGGTAGTACTTTTTGGCAATTTTGCTCAGCGATTCGCCACTGGCCACCACGTGTTTGGTGTAAAAGGCCGTTTCCTCCACTTTGATGTCCGCTTCCACGTCGGCGGGGTCTTCGCCCCCTACCTCCTTGATTTTGTCCCAAAGCTGGTCCTTTTCATACTGTGTTTTGGCCGTGCCGCCAATTTTGAGCTTGCCGTCGGCTTCTTCTACGTAGCCGTCTTTTACGCCCAGTTCCAGGCCCAGGTCGAGCACAGCCTTGTATTTGTCTTGTAATGCCATAAGGGTGGGTGTTGTTGGGTGAATGATGGTAGCATGTAAATACTCAAAAAAAAGAGAAAAGCTCAAATTATTCCCTCAAAAAATATCGACCAAATGGGGAGGTCTGTCTGCAAAAATGCCCTCAAAACTTATGATGACATACAGAAAGGGCGTAAATTGGGGCTTCATTGAATGAAATCCTCAAAACTACTACCTTTATGACTCATCCTTTCAAACACGTGCTGCTCGCATTCACAGTTTTTTGCTGTTGCCTGTGCAGCCTCAGCACGCTGCATGCTCAGCGGGGACGCCCCTCCAGCCAAACCCCGCTGAAACCCGTGAGTAAAACCTATGCCCTAACTAATGTAACGGTGGTACAGGCTCCGGGCAAAGTGATAACGGGAGCAACTGTACTGATCAAAGACGGCCTCATTGCTGCTGTAGGTACCGGTATCGACATTCCCGGCGAGGCCATACGCCTGCCTGCCGACTCCATGTATGTATATGCGGGTTTTATCGACGGGCTGTCGCATACGGGCGTACCCCGCCCAAAAGAAGAAGAGGAGCGCCCGCGGGTGGAAGACCCCGGCAACCCACCCAATGAGCTGGCCGGCATTCAGCCCGAACGCAAACTCTTCGACTTGCTCGACCCCCAGGACAAGGCCATTGCCGACATGCGGGCCGCAGGTTTTACCGCTGCGCACGCCGTGCCACGCGGGCGCATGCTGCCCGGGCAGGGAGCCATTATCCTGCTCAGTGGCGAAAGCCCCGAAGAAATGGTGTTGCGGGAAGGCACCTCCCTCTTCAGCCAGCTCGAAGGCGCACGTGGCCTCTACCCCACTACCGTCATAGGCGTAATGGCCAAATGGCGCCAGCTGTACCGCCAGGCCAAGCTCGCCCAAAAACACGAACGGGCCTTTGCCGCCCAGCCCACTGGCACCAAACGCCCCGTACAGGACCCCGTACTCCAGGCCTTCTACCCCGTTATCAACCAGCAAATGCCCGTTTTCTTCCGGGCCGAAAACCTGCTCGATGCCCACCGCGTGCTCACCCTGCAAAACGACCTGGGTTTCCCCCTCGTCATCGCAGGCCTCAAGCAAGGCTGGGACCTCACAGATAAGCTCAAAGGCAGCAATATTCCGGTGTTTTTGTCCCTGGACCTGCCCGATAACAAGGACAAAGACCAAAAAGGCGAAAAAGCTGATGAAAAAGGACCCGCCAGAGGCGAAAAGCCCACTGATGCAGAAATGAAGGCCCTCAAAGAAAGGCGCATGAAGGCCTATCATCAGTACCACAGCCAGGCCGCTGCTTTTGAAAAAGCGGGTATTGATTTTGGATTTGCCACCTACAACGCCAAAGCCAAAGACCTACGCACCAACCTGCGCAGCATGATTGAGCACGGCCTGAGCGAAGAGGTCGCCCTGGCCGCCCTCACCACCCGTCCCGCCCACATGCTGGGCCTCTCGGCAGTAATGGGCACCGTAGAGCCGGGCAAAATGGCCAACCTCGTCGTTACTGACAACCCCTATTTTGCCGAAGAAGCCAACATCCGCTTTGTGTTTGTAGATGGCAACAAATACGAATTCGAAGTAAAAAAGAAGAAAAAAGGCGACCCCTCCGCCCAGGTCAATGCCGCCGGCAAATGGAGCTACGTCACCCAAACGCCCCAGGGCTCCAGCGAAGGCACCATCGTCATTGAAGGCGAACCCGGCAACCTCTCCGGCACCATTACCAACAGCATGATGGAAGAAGCTCGCCAACTCGACGAGGTGGAACTGGAAGGCAATGAACTCCGCTTTACCTTTAGTGTGGACGGCGGTGGGCAGACCATGCTCATTGAAGTATCCGGCATCATTGAAGGCGATACCTTTGAGGGCACCATGAGTGTGGGAGATTTTGGCACCTTTGAGCTTACTGCCGAACGCAGCCCCACGCCCAATGAGTAATGCCTGCGTTTTGTCTCCTGCTTTTTTTCCAACATCAAATAACCTTAAACAAATGAAAAAATACATGCTCATAGCCTGCCTGTGTATGTTGGTGGCCCTGCTACCGGCACAGCCCCAAACAGGTAGTCTGCTTATCAAAAACGGCACGGTGCTCACCGTTACCAATGGCAGCCTGCAAAATACCGACGTGCTCATTCGCGACGGCATCATCAGGCGCATAGGCAAAAACCTCAATGCCCCCAAAGGGGTACAGGTGGTGGACGCCACCGGCCAGTACGTCATGCCCGGCATCATTGATGCCCACTCCCACATCGCCCTGGACGCCATCAATGAAGCCACCAACCCCATTACCGCCGAAGTGTGGACCGGCGATGCGGTCAATCCCCTGGATATTTCCATCTACCGCGCCCTGGCGGGCGGCGTAACGGCCTCACACGCCATGCACGGCTCGGCCAACGCCATAGGCGGCCAGTGTGAAACCATCAAACACCGCTACGGTGAAACCGACCCCGAACGCCTCAAAATGGAGGGCGCACCCCGCACCATCAAGTTTGCCCTGGGCGAAAACCCCATGCGCGTGCACGGCGAAGGGCGTGGCATCAGCCCCAGTAGCCGCATGGGGGTGGAAATGGTCTTCAGAGATGCCTTCTCCAGAGCCCGAGAATATGAGGCCGCATGGAAAGCCTACGAAAAGGCCAAAGCCGCCAACCCCAATACGCCCCCGCCCAAATACGACCTGCGCCTGCAAACCCTGGTAGAGGTGCTCAATGGCGACATCCTCATTCATTGCCACTCCTACCGGGCCGACGAAATCCTCATGCTGCTCAATGTCTGCAAGGATTTTGGCATCAAAAACGTCACCTTCCAGCACGTCAACGAAGGCTTTAAGGTGGCCCCTGAGCTGGCCGCCGCCGGTGCACGCGCCTCGGTC
>RFHT01000647.1 GCA_003696835.1 Bacteroidota bacterium | reverse complement strand
TGCGGGCAGTGCATGTTGGCGTGCGATGCACGCCAACTACCTGGTCAAACTTTATGCGATGCTGGAGCCCGGCACTGAAGTGGCCGGGCAAAGGAGGCGGGCTGTGAGACGCCTGCTTCTTTGCCCCGCGGCTTTGGACAAATTCCTTTTGGGCGGCATTCCACATGTAAGCTCAGAGCCATTTTTACACCATTTGAAACCATATTTTATACAAAAACCCCGGCTTTATGTAATTTAGAAGCAAAAGAATTCGTAATTTGTATGTTACTTATTGACCTATTGGGAATTATTTCCTTGCACGTTTGATGTAAGATTATGCTACAACCGATACGCTACTTCAGCACTTTCCTATTTCTGTGTTGGCCCTTTTGGCAGGTATTTGCCCAAACACTTCCTCCCCTTCAGCCCGAGCAGGATTGCATCAATGCCATTCCTGTGTGCCAGAATGTGTATGTTCAAACCAACTCCTACACCGGGGAGGGCAATGACCCCAACGAAATCGGGGATGACTCCTGCCTGGGCACGGAAGAAAACAATGATGTATGGTACATTTTTACCGTACAGGTGAGCGGTAACCTCTGTTTTACCATCACCCCCAACGACCCCCTGGACGACTACGACTGGGCGGTGTATAACCTCACCACGGCCAATTGCAACGACATCCGGAACACGCCTTCTCTGGAGGTGAGCTGCAACTTTGCGCCCAATGTAGGCTGCAACGGGCTCACCGGCCCCAACAACGATACCATGGGCTCCTGCGCACGCCAGAACGAACCCTGTGTGCCGGTGCTGGCCGGGCAAACCTATGCCGTTAATGTGAGTAATTACTCCGAAACTAACTTTGGCTACACCTTGGATTTCAGCGCCTCTTCTGCGGTCATCTTTGACAATATCCCCCCCGAACTGGTAGCAGCCAACTCTTCCTGTGCGGATGTGAGTGTGGTTTTTTCTGAAAATGTGCTGTGCAGTTCGGTAGAGCCCACGGATTTTACCATCAGCGGCCCCGACAGTGTGCTTCACAGCGTTTCGGCCGTCATGAGTGAAAACTGCGCCGGGGGCGGAAACTTTGACAACCTGTTTGCCCTGACCATCAGCCCGCCCATTCTGGTGCCGGGACTTTATACCATCGACCTTTCGGGAGAGGTGGAAGACAACTGTGGCAACATTGGCACGGAAGGCAGCGCCATCATCGATATTCAGGTAAATACGGTGAACGTCACGGCCAATCCCGACACCATTTGTGAGGGAAGCACCACCCGGCTTACCACCGATGTGGACCCGGCCTCGGCTGTGGCCTACCTGTGGATGCCCGGAGGCATGACTCAGCCCGACCCCCAGGTGAGCCCCGATACCACCACCACTTACTTCGTGGGGGTAACCGATACGGCTGGCTGCCTCTTCAGCGGCTCGGTAACCGTGGCCGTAGAGCCCCTGCCCGATGCCACATTTGGTGTTTCGGATAGCATTGTATGCCCAGAGGAAAGTGTCCTGCTCACCTATCAGGGAGATGCCGGCCCCGATGCGGTATTTGCCTGGAATTTTGGCGACGCTGTGGTGATGAGCGGGGCTGATGCCGGGCCTTATGAATTGCGCTGGGCCAGTCCGGGAACCAAAACCATCAGCCTCAAGGTGAAGGAACGCGGCTGCACCAGCCTGGAATACCAGCAGCAGGTAGAGGTAATTCCTCCACCCACGGCCGAATTTTCGCTGCCTGCAGGCGTTTGTAATTTCTCTCAGGCCCAAATTCAATACACCGGAAATGCCAGCCCCACCGCTACCTTTGACTGGGACTTTGACGGCGGGGTAGTCACCAATGGAACGGGCGACGGCCCCGGACCCCATGCCGTGGAATGGAATGCCCCCGGCCCCAGGGAAGTGAGCCTCATCGTCACCGACAACGGCTGCGTATCGGAGGTAGGCCTTCAGCGCCTGCAGGTCTTTAACCTGCCCCAGGCCTCCATTGCCCCCGTGGAGGGGCAGTGCCTGCCAGGCAACCAGTTCCGCTTTTATTATGACGGGGGGTCGAATGTATTGACCTATCAGTGGGATTTTGGCGACAGTACGGCCAATGACCTCAGTCATCCGCTGCATACCTACCGCAGTGCGGGAACCAAAACCGTGCAGCTCACCGTTACCGATGCCAACCAATGCCAGAATACGGCCAGTACTACCGTGGAAGTATTTGCCCCGCCCTCGGCTGATTTTACCCTGGCCAACGCATGCCAGCAGGACAGCCTTCAAATCACCAACCTCTCTACCGGCCCGGGCGGCCAGCCTCTGGCAGCCTTCCGTTGGGAGTTTGGCGACGGCGGCAGCACCACCGCAGCCGCTCCTGTACATCAGTACACCCAGCCCGGAAGCTACCAGGTCATTCTCATAGCCGAAAGCTCCCAGGGATGTAAGGATACCACCCGCCAGATGCTCACGGTGTACCCACGGCCGGCTGTGCGCTTCACCAGCCAGGACGTATGCGAAGGCCTGCCCGCTGCCTTTACCAACACCAGCACCATTCGCTCCGACATCGCTTCGGATGTCATTCAGGAGT
>RFHT01000646.1 GCA_003696835.1 Bacteroidota bacterium | reverse complement strand
GTTATTGTTTTTTTCACCCTGAGGGTGCTGAATAGTTGCGAAATTCGTATCAAAGATAAACGATTGATAATCAGGGCTTAATATCCCGAACTCACGTTATTTAAGGAGATACAAGGCCCATCGTTTTTTCAAACGTATGAACCTTTGATCCAATTGTGGCCTCCTTCGCGCGCTAATTGGTTCATCCACGAACTACCTGGCCCCTCAAAGCCGGTAGATGCGCACATCCCGGAAAGTAGGGGAGGTGGTGCCGGCTACGATGGATTGCAGCATGTTGCCGGCGGGCACCTGGTAGTCAAACCAGTAAATGAATTCCTCGTTGAGGAAGATATGGTACTGATCGTCCAGCTTGCGGATGGTCCATTTGTTGAAGCCTGGCCGGATTTTCCCGAAATGTTTGATTTCGCGCATGGTGCCCCATACTTGATTGCCACTGTCGATGAGAAAGCGCTTCGTGGCGGTGTGTAGCAGGCGAATGCTGTTGTCAAATTCATTGCCTCCCCATTGTACCCCTGCCCAGGATTCGGTCAGGCCAATGTCCAGCTCAAATTCCACCTCAAAATTGGCGGAGGAAGGCAAGTTGATGGTGGTCTGGAAGGAACGCCTTTCACCGGAAATTTCCCGTATCAGGCTTTTGTCGGCGGGCCCAAAGGCGTGGTAGTCGGCACTAAAGGTGGCCCAGTCGGGCTGGGGCGTGCCGGGGTCGAAGAGCTCATCTATGTAGTAGAGGCGTCGGGCGCCGGTGTAGTTGATGACGGCCGAAAGCCCCTGGGGGATGGGGTCGCCCCGCATGCGGCTGGCCCACTCCCCGTTGGGCAAGGTATCGTTCTTGTGACCGCGGCCCAGCTCACAATGGCCCAGCTCGTGGAAGATCAGCCCTTCGCGCTGAAAGTCGTTGAGGTCGTCCCAGAAAAATTTTTCGATCTCAATGCGGTGCTTGCCCCGGCATACACCCCCGGTTTCGGTGTCCACTGCCTCGCGGAAAATGATGGAAAGGCCAGTATCGGAAAAGTCAATATCGTGTCCCCGTTTTGCGCCTTCGGCTATAAAGCGGTCCACATAGGGCTGAAAGTCGGGGTGTACATCAAAGGGCTGGGGCCGGTCGCAGCCCGCCAGGCCAAGCAGGTAAAGGAGGCAACAGATTGGCCATATAAGGTTGGTTATTTGCATGTTGGGCATATCAAATGTTGACTGAATGACAGGGGTTTTATCCTACGAATATACGTTTTGCTTGCAAAAATGGCGGCTACTCACTTAATTTTGCTCCATCATCCACCCTGTAAATGGCTTGCTGAAGATGAAAAAAGGAATGTTGTCTCTGTTGGGCGTACTCATGCTTTGGGGCTGTGGCCCCACGGCAACCGAACAAATGAATGCCCTGGCCGAAGATTATGTGAAAATTCAACTGAAACTGGGCGAATATGACGAAAACTACATAGATGCCTACTACGGCCCGGAGGAATGGCGACCGCGCAAGCTCAAACCCAATGAAAAGCAGTATTTTCACGAACCTTCCTACATGGCTGCGGTAGAAGAGCTGGAAACCCGACTGCATCAAATTGATACCACGGGCATGGACGACATGGAACAGCAGCGCTGGAAGGTGATGCAGAAAAACATAGGCGCTATGAAATACCGGGTGCGTTTTTTTGTCGGCAAAAAGGGCACCTTTGAAAGTGAAGCCCTGGAGGTGTACGACACCCAGCCTCCCCACTTTCCGCAGGAGCACTACGACTCTCTGCTCAACGAGCTGGACGCCCGCCTGCCCAAATGGGATGGCAGCTTCACCCTGGGCGAACGCTACCGCAAATACATGAGGCAGTTTACCATCCCCAGGGAGCGGTTGGATACGGTGTTTCGCACGGCCATAGCCGAGGCCCGCAGGCGCACCAAGGCCCATATTAAACTACCTGAAAACGAGCACTTTGAGCTGGAATACGTCAGCGGCAAAAACTGGTCGGGCTACAACTGGTACAAGGGCAATGCTTTCAGTCTCATCCAGATCAACACGGACTTCCCCATTTACATCGACCGGGCCATCGACCTGGCCTGCCACGAGGGCTACCCCGGCCACCACGTGTACAATGTGCTGCTGGAGCAACACCTGGCACGGGAAAGGGGATGGGTGGAGTACCTCATTTACCCGCTGTACAGCCCGCAGTCGCTCATCGCTGAGGGCAGTGCCAACTACGGCATACGGGTAGCCTTTCCGGGAGCCGAACGCATTCGCTACGAAAAGGAGGTGCTGTTTCCGCTGGCGGGCATAGATACGGCCCTGGCCGATGGCTATTACGACATCCAGCACATCATGCAGCAGCTCAACTACGCCACCAACGAAGGCGCCCGCTATTACTTTGCGGGCTATTTCAACCTGCTGGACCTCATCAGCTACCTGGAGCGGCATCTGCTGTACAACCGCGACAAAGCCATTCAGCGGGCGCGCTTCATCAACACCTACCGCAGCTACGTGATCAACTACAACTGGGGTCAGGACCTGGTGGCGGGCTGGGTAGCCCGCCAGGGCGGCACCGACGACCAGCCCGAAAAACGCTGGGCCGTTTTTCAGCAGCTGCTCTCCAAGCCCTATCTGCCTTCGGATCTGGCGGGGGAGTAGGCGCCCGGCTGCGCCGGAGCGGTTGCGAGCTGATGGCTCCAAGCCCACCAGCTCGCTTAATGGCTTGCTGCGCAGCGGGCTTTTTGGGGTGCCCCAGCTTGCTGGAGCTGCCTCCTACTGGTTTCCAATTGCTGTTTCCAATTGTTGTATTCTTTACTTTTTTTTGAAAAATTCCGGTGAACCGGAACGCAAGCGAAGCTCAAAAACATGTTTGCCCAATGCAGCGCGCCAGGCCTCCCACAATTTCCGGTAAACCGGAACAGGCGGCAAACGGCAAACGGCCAACGCGCTTTGGTAGTCGCGCTGGCGCCCGGCTGCGCCGGGTTTGCTATACCCGCCTCAACACCTTCGGTGTCACCTTGAGGCTGGGCTGTGCGCTGGCTTTGTGCGCCGAGGGGTCTCCTGGCTGCTGCGCAGCGGGCGTTCTTCTGGACTCTAACCCGCAGGAGATGTTTCGGCCTTGGAAGCCCACGCAGGGCCCAGCCTTTCCCCCAAAGGGAATTTCACTTCGTTCAACAACCTGACAGCTTATGCTGTTGGTGGCGTTTGCCGGGCTCCCGGCGAATTTATTCGCCGAAAAGGATGCCTCACTCCAGCTCAGCAAAGGGATCCTGCCCGCCGGTGAGGGCCAGCAGGCTGGTATCGGC
>RFHT01000645.1 GCA_003696835.1 Bacteroidota bacterium | reverse complement strand
GTTATTGTTTTTTTCACCCTGTGGGTGCTGAATAGTTGCTAAATTCGTATCAAAGATAAACGGTTGATAATCAAGGCTTAATATCCCGAACTCACGTTAACCAAAGTACGAATGAAGCGTATGAATTTGTGCTGGTTTCAGGCGGAACTTTTCAAATGGGGAGTGAAGACGAAGAGCGGCCAGCACAACCTGTCCATTCAGTAACGCTAAGCGATTTCAACATTGGGAAATGGGAAGTAACCAATGCTCAATATGGTGAGTTTCTCAACGCAAATGGAAACAAAGAAGGAGCAGGGGGAAGCTGGATTTATTTGGCCCACAGCAAAATAGAAAAAAGGGGAAATAGATTTTCCTCCAAACCCGGTTATGAAAATCATCCCGTTGTATCCGTTTCCTGGGAAGGAGCAACGGAATTTGCAAAATGGAAAGGAGCCCGCTTACCTACAGAAGCAGAATGGGAATATGCCGCAAAAGGAGGCACCTTAACCCATGGGTATATATATTCCGGGGGAAATCAAATCGATGAGGTTGCCTGGTACAGGGATAATGAGGAAGGCAAAACCCACCCGGTAGGACAAAAAAAGCCAAATGAGCTGGGCTTATATGACATGAGTGGTCATGTATGGGAATGGTGCAGTGATTGGTACGATGAAGCATATTATGTCTCTGGCCCAAGCCAGAACCCACAAGGCCCGGATTTTGGGACTGCAAAAGTTTTACGGGGGGGCGAACTGGAATTCGATGAAAGCTATTGCCGCGTTGATACGCGCTATAACATTTCACCTCATGCACGAAATACGAGAATAGGATTTCGTTTGGCAAAGGACGCCCATTGATCTCGTCCATACGAACCCCCAACCTATAAGCATGAACCGCTGGGGCCGCAAGGCGCGTCGGCCTTTATCCCGGGCAGGGTGAGCCTTTCAGACTTTGTACCACACCGGCTATGAACTCCATGCTCCTCAGGTTGCACAGCGCATAGCCAGACCGTGAGAAAAACGTAAAATTTGTTTTTACGTAGAGATAGATGTAAATTCATACGTAAAATTATTGAAAATGAATGCAAAGCTCACACTACAGCTAAATAAGGAAACCATTGAGCAGGCCAAGCAATATGCAAGAGCGCAAAATACAAGCCTCTCTAAATTGGTTGAGTCAGTTTTGAGTAAACTGATCAGTGAAAAAGCAGATACCCGGATCTCTCCCCTCGTTAAAAGCCTTTCTGGCATCATAGAGCTGCCTGAAGCGTATGATTATCGGGAAGAATATGGTCAATATTTGATGGATAAGTATAAATAAATGGCGGATCCGGTATTTGTTGATGCGAACATCGTCATGGATTTATTGGCGAAGCGAGTTCCTTTCCATGTAGCAGCTGAAGAATTATTTACCCTAAGTCATAGGGGAAAGGTAAAATTGAAAGTTTCGTCCCTTACCTTTTCTCATGTGCATTATATTTTAGCCAAACAAAAAGGGCGTGAATTTTCCAGGAATAAACTGAGACAATTTAAAGTTCTGATTGAAGTTGTGGGGGTAGGGGATAGAATCATTGATTTGGCACTTTCTTCTTCGTTTAAAGACTTTGAAGATGCGGTTCAATATTACGCCGCCGTTGAAAGTAATTGTGGGGTTATACTGACAAGAAATTTAAAGGATTATAAAGAATCGCAAATTCCTGTTATGACGGCAGAAAGCTTCATGAAAACATGGAGTGATGGCCTCACGTAAAGAACGCTCAAGTCAAAATCCATATTCACGGGACAAGTTAAACGGGCTATTCTTGAAATTGCTTGAAAAAGTAGAATAAAAACGCCATTTAATATTTATACAATAAACATTCCCATAATACGTAATTAATTGTCGCATGTTGCAACTTTGATGTTTGGTTGGCAAGATGCCCATCAGGCAGCACGTGGTGCTTGTCAGGCTATACAGGCTATAGGAGCGTGGAGAACTCAAGCCACTGCTGCATACTAAAAGTGCAGCACCCTGGTGCAGCCGAAGTGTAGGTGCCCGCTCGCATACAGGGGTCTGATGGTGCACAGCGCCATCAGACCCCTGTCATCCTCCTTCAATAACCCGGATTTTGCTGCAGCAGTCCTCCGCTGAGGTCAATTTCAGATTGGGGAATGGGAAAGAGCTCGTGCTTGCCGGGTACAAAATTTTTGCCCACGGCCTGCAGGGCTTCGGCCAGCCGGCCCTGGCGGGCCAGCTCAAACCAGCGGTGCTGCTCCATGGCCAGCTCCACGCGGCGCTCGTGCCAGATGATGCGGCGCAGGGCCTCCTGCTCGGTGGTAGTAATGTCCCTGAGCACATTGTGGCGGTTGCCGCGCGCGCGTGCGCGCACCCTGTTCAGGTAGGTGAGGGCCTGCTGGGGGCGTCCGTTTTCGTTGAGGGCCTCGGCAGCCATGAGCAGCACATCGGCATAGCGCAAAATGCGGATGTTGCCCGGGCCGTTGCCATTACCGCCGGGGTGGTTGGGCACCCAGGCTTTCTGGTTGTAGCGCTCGTTGAGGATGTTGGGGTTGTCCTCCACGATGGCGGAGCCATCGGGCAGCACCTCGCCCACGTACAGGATGGTGGCATCCCGGCGGGGGTCGCCCGGCTCATAGGCCGCTACCAGCGCATCCGAAGGCCGGTTGAAGCCCCAGCCCAGGTTGGGGGTACCGCGCACCCCCTGTACTTCGTTGTACTGCGAGCCGCCCCCACCCGTTTCCAGGGCCGTAGCCTGCACTTCAAACACAGATTCTTCCGAATTTTCTCCCTCGGGCAAAAAAAGCCGGGCATAATCGGGAAAAAGGGCGTACTCCCCCGAATTGATTACCTCCATGCAGTAGATTTCGGCCTGGGCAAAGTCGTGGCGGGTGAGATATACCTTGGCCAGCAGGGCCTGGGC
>RFHT01000644.1 GCA_003696835.1 Bacteroidota bacterium | reverse complement strand
TCCTGTTTTAGAAAAGTTAGTAAGAGGCTTCTGACTTCTGTAAACACGGAAATACGATGCTTATTAGAAAAATGCCTCAGGCTATCCCGAACTCACGTTGTATTAATACCGCATCAGCAGGCTGCCAAAAGACAAGCCTCCCCCGGAGCCTATAAAAAATATGAGGTCATTTTGCTGCACTTTCCCCTTCTGTATGGCATCGTCCAGGGTAATGGGGATGCTGGCCGAGCCGGTATAGCCATAATAATGCATGGTGGTATGGGCCCTGTCGCGGGGTACTTTGAGGTTGTCCAGGGTTTTGCGTATGCTGTTGATGTTGACCTGGGTGAGAAAGTATTGCTTCACCTCGGAGGGGCTGATACCGGTGCGCTCGCAAAGTTTATTGGCCAGGTGGGTCCACATCTGGGGGTTGAGCTCGGGGGGGAAGCGGTAAAACAGCTTCAGCAGGTGCTCTTTTCTCTCAAGGCTCTCATGGCTGATGGGGTGCTTGGTGCCCCCGGCATAAATGCCCATGCCATCGTAGTACTGCCCAAGGGTAATGAGTTCACTGGCCAGGTAGCCTCTGGCATTGTCCTCTATGGACGAAAGCAGCACCGCCCCGGCTCCGTCGGCAAAGAGGGTGACGGTTTTTTTGTCAGTCTTGTCGAGGTACTTGCTCATGGCATAAGCCCCAATAATGAGCACATACTGGTAGTTTTCGTCGGTGCGAATGTACTTGGAGCCCACATCCAGGGCGGTAGTAAAGCCGGCACAGGCACTGTTGAGATCGAAGGTACCGGCATGGCCGGCCCCCAGCCGGAACTGCACCACCGAGGCGGTGGAAGGAGAAAGGTACTCCGGCGTATCAGTAGCTACGATGATGAGGTTGAGTTGCTTGGGGTCCACGCCTGCCCGCTGCAGGGCCACCTTGGCCGCAGCCTCGCACAAATCAGCAGTGGACTCGCCCTCAGCACACCACCTTCTCTCATACATCTGGAGGTTTTCTCTTAGCCAGGTATCCACATCCTCTCCCAGCAAGTCATTGAAGTAGCTGTTGGGCAATGCATGTTCAGGAACATAAGCTCCGGTAGAAATGATTACAGCATTTCTCATAGAATCCTTCACACTGTTTTTTCCCAAATTCAGGAACGCTCAATGAATTGCTCATTCATTGAGCGTTCCCTGAAGTTACGCATTTTTTTTGGGAAAAAATACCTTCCTCACTGCCTGAATATTTTACTGCCCAATATGAGCTGCCATTCTCAGTCCAGCCTGCGGATTTTTATGCTGCGAAAATGCACCTCATCTCCGTGGTCCTGCAGCAGGATATGGCCGCTTTGCCAATGGCCAAATCCTTCCCATTTGGCGTATTTGCTGCGGGCCACCAGGGCATCAAACATCTGGTCGCCCCGCACGTATTCCAGCACTTTGTGGTTGTTGAGCCAATGCTCCACGTAGGCACCTTTGAAAGGCGGAGGCATGTTGCGCACCGGCCCTACCTGCGGCTGGCGGGTACCTTTTACAACGAGGCGGGCCTTGTTCCATTCGCCGGGTTTGTTTACCTGCTTGGAGGCATCGGCAGGAATGAGGTCGTAGAGCGAAGCTACTGTGCGGTTACCCGCTGCCCCCTTGGTGGCATCAGGGTGCTTTTCGTCGTCCAGTATCTGATATTCCAACCCAATGGCCGAGCCTGCCGCGCCATAGCTTTCGGTAATGAAGTACTTGATTCCGCTGTTGGCTCCGGGTGTAATCATGAATTCCAGTTGCAACTCAAAGGTGGTGTATTCGTCTTCTGTTACAATATCTCCGCCATTTGCAGACTCAGCCCCGTCAGAAGATTCCACAATCAGCTCGCCATTTTCCACCTTCCAGCCCTTTTCGGGGAAGGTTTCTTTACCGGCTCTACGCCATCCTTTGGTGCTTTTTCCATCAAACAGCAACTGCCAGCCCTGTGCGCGCTCCTGGGGGGAGAGGTAGTTGGGAATGTTGTTCACTACGGGGATATTGGTCCAGGGACTTTGCAGCAGGTTGTCGGTTTTGATGCGGATATTTTTCCAGCGTATTTCTTTGCCCAGCAGTTTTTCATTGTTGCCTATGCCATGTACCTGCAAGCCGATAAAGCCTTCCAGGGTCATGTCGTCTATGAGATCGGCGGCGGGTACACCGTTTACCCAGGTGCGTATAGAGGGGCCAATGGCTTCAATGCGGTAATGGTTCCAGCCGGTTTTGTGGAAGGCCTTGCGTGCAGGGGGATTGAGCTCCAGGGGGTAGAGCCATCCGCGCCTGGCTTCGTCGTAGATGCCCCCGCTCCAGGCCCTGTCGGAGGGGTCGATTTCCACCTGGTAGCCATGTACGCGCCCGTTGCGGTATTCGGGTTTGCTTTCGGAGCGGATCTGTATGCCGCAGTTGAAGTCATCTACTTTAAACTCCAGCTCCAGAATGAAATCGCCGTAATTTTTTTCGGTACACAAAAAGCTGTTGGGGGAATTCAGCACGGTGGTGCCCACGATTTCGCCATTTTCCACCCGGTACTTGGCCTGACCGTTTCGCTGCACCCAGCCATCGAGGTTTTGGCCATTAAACAATTCGATCCAGCCATCGTCCCCGCCCGGGGGGGAGGCCACAGCCAAATTGATGGCCAGCAGAGAAGAAAGCAAGATAAATGCAATTTTTTTACACATGGTATTTAGGGTTGATATGGTGAATAATGTTGGATTATGCTGAGAGTTTGCTCATTCATCTCGTTTTTGTTCCTGCATCAGGGCTTTCCTGATGCCGAGTTCCAGCCCCCGTAGCTCGGCCAGCCCCCGCAGCCTTCCGATGGCCGAGTAGCCGGGGTTGGTTTTTTTGTGCAGGTCGTCCATCATTTGGTGGCCGTGGTCGGGGCGCATAGGCAGGGCAGCGTCCTTTCGTCCCTGCTGCAGGCGCCTGTTTTCTTCCTGTACCAGGGCCTTTACGACCGCGTACATGTCCACATCTCCTTCGAGGTGGTTGGCTTCAAAAAAATTACCTGCATCGTCTCGTTTGGTACTGCGCAAATGCACAAAATGTATGCGATGCCCCCAGCGTTTTACCATGCCGGGCAAATCATTGTCGGGCCTTACCCCCAGGGAGCCGGTGCAGAAGGTGATGCCATTGGCGGGCAGGTCCACCGCCTGCATGATACGGGTATAGTGTGCTTCGGTGCTCACAATGCGTGGCAGGCCCAACAAGGGGAAGGGAGGATCATCGGGGTGTATGCACAGGCGAATGCCCAACTGCTGGGCCACGGGCGCCACCTCCTCCAGGAAATATATCAGGTTTTTTCTCAACTCCTCCTCCCCTATCTCCCCAAAGCGCTGCAAAGAGTTGCGGAAAGTGTGCATGCTGAAGCCAGTATCCGAGCCCGGCAGCCCCATGAGCATGGTTTGCTGCAAGTGCTCTTTTTCGCTTTGGTTCATGCCTGCAAAGCGTTTTTCGGCAGCTGCAAGCTGCTCCGGAGAATAGTCTGCTTCTGCTCCCGGACGCCTGAGCATAAACAGGTCAAAGGCTGCCAGGGCCGCCCACTCAAAGCGCAGGGCCAGGGAGCCATCCTCCACTGGCCAGGCCAGGTCGGTGCGCGTCCAGTCCAGCACCGGCATAAAGTTGTAACACACCACCTCTATGCCACAGGCGGCGAGGTTCTTCAGGCTTTGCCGGTATTTGTCGAGGTAGGCCGCTCTTTCGGCCGTGCCCAGCTTGATGGCGTCGTGTACATTGAGGCTTTCTACCACATTCCACCTCAAAGATGCAGCTCCTCCGGGGGCATGATGCGCGATGAGGGCTTTTCGCTTTTCAATTTCTGGCTGCGGCCACACCTCCCCTACGGGTATGTGGTGCAAAGCCGTAACGATGCCGCGGGCTCCTGCCTGCTGCACCTGGGTGAGGCTCACGGGATCCTTGGGCCCATACCATCTCCAACTTTGTTCCATAGAAGGTGTTGTTGAGTAAAATTACGGAAAAACCTCTTTTTAACGAATTTTGATCCCCGCATCAGTTGTTCCACAGAATTAGGAAAAAAAATCTGTGCCTCACAATGGAAAAGGTTTTCGCGAATTTGGCAAGGGCCATAATTGCAGCTTTTTTGGGAGAGAAAGTAACTGTATTTATGAAAACATGACATTATGGAACGACTCACACGCGCTGTGGCCCTCATTACCGGCGGCAGCAGAGGCATAGGCCTGGGCATCGCCCACAGCCTGGCTGCAGCGGGCATGGCCGTGGCCATCAACGGAGTGCGCCCCAGGGAGCAGGCCGCCGGGGCCCTGGAATCTCTGGCCCGCATGCAGGTGCCGGTTTTGTACTGCCAGGGCAATATAGCTGAAGCCGCCCACCGGGCTTCCATACTGGACCAGATCAGACAACAGTGGGGCAGGCTGGACGTGCTGGTCAACAATGCCGGAGTAGC
>RFHT01000643.1 GCA_003696835.1 Bacteroidota bacterium | reverse complement strand
GCACAGGGCGTTGTAGCCAATGCAGAAAATATAATGAGAACAAAGATCTGGTTAATATTGATTATGGTTTCAATTGGATTTCTAGCTTGCGATCCAGGACACAGTGGAACAGCCAGTATTGATAATCAATCTTCCGAAACCCTGATACTTCACTACCAAACACGGTACAAGGACACGACAATCGAAATTCCTAGTGAAACAAAGAAATTGGTGTTGACCTATGGCGGAATTGGAGAAGGGAAAAGTTATCCCGGAGTATTAATTGAATTTAATGCAATTGACTTGAGCCCTTCCGATACAACTAAGCAATTAATTAAAAATATAGAGGACTCGGAAAATTGGGTAATGAATAACTTAAATAAGCACCGATTTAGTAGCAAACCAATTGAGTGTTGGTTCACAGTAACGAATGAAGATGTTAAATAAAAAAGCACATGGCTACAACATTGTATAAGTTTACCTCCAACAAAGTGCAGACGGCCAGGCAAGAGGCCTGAACGCTAGGCGGCCCGCAAAAGAGACCCGGCGTCTGCACAGGACGTTGGGGCACATGTTAAAAAGACCTGGAGCAATCAAGTCAGAAGTTACGATAAATCAAAATGAAGACACTGGATTCGATAACAGAAAATAATTGATACACGCGAAAAGTCTGGTTATAATTAGTAAAAAAGCTTATTCAATAAAAAATTATTAGTTTGTTTCAGATTCTTCATTCACAAATATGATTGAGTGCCAACAAAACATAGTTACAAAAAGATATTTGCCTGATCCGTCTTTGCTAAATGAAGTGTGTTTTTACCATATCATTAAAGGGGTAACCAAGCAATCTTTTACCTTCCTTCCCGATTCGATCAATGTCATAGTTTTTCAATTACACGGTAGCGTAAATACTAGGCCCCCGGAAGCAGGACATAATCTTGCTAGCGTCAGACTTTCGGGTGCATTCACAAATAGCCGGAGTTTTTACACCTCTGATTATTTTGAGGTTATCATGGTTCACCTTAAGCCCTGGGCATTACACAGGTTATTGAATGTGCACATGAACGGATACAGAAACTATATTTTTGAAGAATCCGATTCAAGCAATCCCATTTTTGAAGATAATTTTGTTAGCAGGCTCTCTGAAATCAGCGAAGACCGGCAAAAAATAAAATTCATAGAACAGAGGCTGAAAAATAAACTGGCAATGACAAGTAACCCAAGGACAGAAGAATTAATAAGAGCAGTCGGGTTGATCGATGACCAGATGGGTTTATTATCTTCCTCTATCCTTGCTGGTCATTTAAACATGAGCCTGAAAACATTGGAGCGAAGATTCAATGAAATGATCGGATTAACGGTGAAAGAATACACTTCTATAATCCGCTTAAAAAATATATTTCGTCACTTACAGATGGACCACATTTCACTTACCAATGTGGCCTATGAGGCAGAATTTTATGACCAATCTCATTTCAACAGGTTTTTCAAAAAATATACGGGAATGACTCCCAAGGAATTCTTATCCACCCGTAATAAGTCGATAAAAATTGTCGATTTTTTACAATTATACGCCAGGCAACTTCACTAATTTTACCGCTAAAATTGTTCAATTAAAATAAGGAATTTATTTATGGAAAGATTTCACTATTGGAGTTTTTTCCTGGCTCCAGGATTATTATTAACTAGTTCACTTGCCTACCTATTTTTCGGTAATGGGATGAATAATGGTGTAATAGGCGGATTCATTCAATGTGCGGCAATGTTTATGTTTATTTTTCCCATGATTTCAATCACCAGCTTTATAAATCAAAAATTACCGATTCTTTCCGTTGTATTTCGGGTATTACTGGTTTTTGGTTGCCTGATGGGTTTCTTGTTTGGAATTGATTCCGTTTTGAATGCCACCCAACCCGATGCTTATTCCCTCCTGGAAATGGATCATCGCATGTACGTATTCATGATGACTTTCGGACCTATATGGCCCGTGTTTCTGGGTATTACCGGTATTGTTGTTGGTGTTAACAAACTCGTTCGTCCACTTCAAGCTGTATTGCTTGCGCTTGCCGGTTTTAGTTTCCCACTTGGCAGGATACCCGATATCGCTGTGCTATATCTCATAACCGATTTGCTACTGATCGTTTCTTTCGCACTTGTTGCCAACAGCATCTATGATCAACGTAAGCCCACGGCCTAAAATATAGTTGAGAATGATTTTCAAGGATTTGAATATCAGCTAATAGATCAACCCAGAGGCTATTGACAAATTTTCAATGGCTGAACAAAATCACGAAATTTTCAAAAGTGTCACATACCGACAGCAAAGAAAATGACGCGAACAGATAGATTCTGGTATTAACCCCTTAGACTGATGACAATGTGGACAGAAAGTAAAAAGCACCATGCCCCAACATTGTATAAGCATAATGCGGGCTGAATAGCTAAAAATGAGCATTTTATCTCCTAAGAAATTTTGCGGTGGATTAACTGTGAATTGCCCCGAAACCCCGCACTACGCTTTTACTTGATCGTTGAACAAAAGCGCCTACGGCGCTAGTCTATAGGGTGTTGTCCCATGGCAGATCGATAAAGCATAGCCGTCTCCTTATCGGAGGCGGCTACTGTGTTTTGAGGATTACGTACAAGAGATTGACAAGCAATTGTTTCACATAACTCCTCAAACACATGAGTAAATTACGAAAATGGTACATCCCTTTAAGGGGAAGATGATTTCGATGATGGAGCGGCAAAATTATGCCCCTAGCACCATCAAAACGTATGTTCATGCCGTCAAAGATCTGGCCGACTATTATGGTCGTTGTCCATCGGCCTTGACCGATGAACAGATAGGGGCTTATTTAGGCCAACTCCGTGAGAGGGGCTGTAGTTGGTCAACCCTCAATAGCTTCTTTGGGGGTATTAAATGGTTCTACCCCCATGTACTGGAACGAGCATGGAATCATCGGCAATTGCCTCGCCCTCGTGGGGAAAAACGCTTGCCCGAAGTGCTGTCCCAAGCAGAAGTAAAACGGCTTTTGGAATCAATAAACAACCTCAAACACCGCACGGCCCTGACGGTGATGTATTCGGCCGGGTTGCGGGTAGGAGAGGTGGTTCGCCTTCGGGTCAGGGACATCGACTCGGATCGGATGTTGATCCGCATCGAGCAGGCCAAAGGCAAAAAAGATCGCTACACCCTGCTTTCTGCCGTGGCTTTACAGATGCTTAGGGATTATTGGCGGCAGTACCGTCCCGGAGGAGCGTGGCTCTTTGAAAGTGCAGACCGAAGCAACCATTGGAGCATTCGTTCAGCCCAAGCGGTGTTCAAAGGGGCAGTGGCCAAAGCCGGGATCGGCAAACAAATCAGCAGCCATGTGCTTCGTCATAGTTTTGCCACCCATCTGTTGGAACAGGGCGTCGATACCCTGACGATCAAAGAACTCCTGGGCCATAGCCAACTGCAAACGACGGCCAGGTATCTGCATGTGCAAAAAAGCCGACTCAATGCCCTGGAAAATCCCCTCGATAGCCTCTTCAAATGAGATCGGCCATAGAAGTTGGCGATATTTTCGGCCAACATGGGCCTGCTTTTCGGCAGCAGCATCGGCTCTCGATGGCTCAACACAAAGCAATGAATGCCATCGAAGCCTGTCGTACCGCCGCCTTGGGCGGCCACCTCGACCAGTGTGATAGTTGTAGGCATGTACAGATCAGTTATAACTCCTGCCGTAACCGGCATTGTCCCAAATGCCAGGGGCTGGCCAGAGAACGCTGGCTCGAAGCGAGAAAAGCAGAATTGCTCGAAGTGAAGCATTTTCATCTGGTCTTCACCCTGCCACACGAGTTGCATCCCCTGATCAGAGCCAACGAGGCCCTGTGTTACAACTTGCTTTTTCAGGCCGCTTCCCAGACGGTCCTGCAATTAGGCAAAGAGAAAAAGTATCTCCATGCCCAAACGGGTCTCATGGCAGTCTTACACACCTGGGGCCAAAACCTCATGTATCACCCCCATTTGCATTGCTTAGTCCCAGCAGGTGGACTTTCACTGGACAGTACAAAGTGGATACACAGTGGGCAGAAGTTCTTCCTGCCCATCAAAGTGATGAGTCAGTTGTTTCGGGGAAAGTTCCTGGCTGGACTCAAAGTACTGTTCAAAGCCGGAAAACTCAACTGCCTGGGTCCACTCCAGCATATAGAAGAGCTCAAGGCCTTGAACGATTATCTCAGGCCGATCTACCAGAAGGAGTGGATCGTTTATGCCAAAGCTCCATTTGGTGGGCCCCAACAAGTCATAAACTACCTGGGCAGATACACCCATCGGGTTGCCATCTCCAATCAGCGTATCCTCAAGCTTGAAGCTGGGCAGGTCAGCTTTCGATACAAAGATTATCGGCAGGGCAACAAGCAAAAAATCCTGACCCTCGATGCAGAGGAGTTTATCCGCCGTTTTCTATTACATATCCTCCCCCGAGGCTTCCACAAAATCCGATACTACGGTATCCTGGCCACCCGAAACCGCAAAACCCTCCTGGCCAAGGCCCGCCAACTCCTTCAACAACCTCCATACACCCCAACCCCCAAACGCACCTGGCAAGAACTGATGCACCAACTTACAGGAGTTGATCCCCAGCGTTGTCCCAAATGCCAAAAGGGATCGATGCAGACAAAGCACTTGCTCCTACCTCCAGGCCCTTCCCCACCGGGCGAAGGGATCTGCCCTATTACGACTCCATAGGCCTTAAACATATCACCTCTTATCCACAGCGTGGAACCATTTCCCCGATGAACAACCTCAACCCAACAGATAATATGATTTGCCAAAAAATCCCAGCAACACTGGAAAATTTCCCCGCATTTGCCTATCTTGCTTGGGGACGAAGGGGCTCCGGGAGCAGCAGGAATAATCCCAGCCCCATTAAACGCCCATAGACTAGCGCCATCAGCGCCTTCGTTCAAGCTGATTTTCAACCACCATCCTCTACGAGGACGGATGTTTGAAAATCTTAACGTT
>RFHT01000642.1 GCA_003696835.1 Bacteroidota bacterium | reverse complement strand
CTTTCCCTTGCCCGCCAGGGCTTTGAGCGGGCTGCCCGCATGGACAGCCTGCAGCCTACCTATCAGTTGGCTCTGGGGCTGCTGCACGAGCGGCAACAACAATACCGCCGGGCCAGAGCGGCCTACCTCCAGGCCCTGCGCCTGGACAGTACCTTTATCAAAGCCTGCAGCCAGCTGCACAACCTCTACCTGCACAGCCTGGGCCGGGAAGATTCGGCCATGTACTTCAACCGCCTGCTGCTCAGGCAGCAGCCCACACACCCCCTGGGCTGGAAAAATGAAGGCGACTACCTGCTGAGGAAGGCCCTGAGCATCAGGCAGCAGACACAGCAAGCTCTGCTAAACGAAACCCTCCAGAAAGCCATTGAGGCTTACTCGGCGGCCCTGCTGGCCGACACCGGCTATGTACAGGCGCGCTACAACAGGGGGTACTGTTATTTCCTCACCGACCAGCACCAGCAGGCCATGGAAGACTTTGAGCGCCTGCTGAGGCGCGACAGCCTCCATGCCCAGGCCCACTTTATGCTGGGGTCCATCTATGAGTTTTATGCAGATACCGAAAAAGCCCGCTTTCACTACACACAGGTACTGAAAGCTCAGCCAGCCCATGCCGATGCCAGGCAAGCATTGAAGGAATTGGCAACAAAACCGTAAATTCAACCCAAAATAGCATCAAAATATGGCATGTAATTGCATTTATGTAGCAGCAACCAGCCAACACGTGGGCAAAACCACCTCCACCCTGGGGCTGATCGCTGCCCTCAAACGCCATGGCGTGAATGTGGGCTACTGCAAACCGGTTGGCCAGCAATTTATAGACGTAGGCCCCAGCAGGGTGGACAAAGACGCCCTGCTCTTTGCCGATTTTATGAACTTCGAGCTGCTGCCCCACCTGCACAGTCCCGTCATCCTGGGGCCGGGAGCCACCACCGCTTTTCTGGACAATCCCCAGGCCTACAACTTCCACAACAGGCTGCTCAAAGCCTACAAGCTGCTGCAGCAGCAATACGAAATGGTGGTGTATGAAGGTACCGGCCACCCGGGCGTGGGCAGCGTGGTGAATCTCTCCAATGCAGCTGTGGCCAAAATACTCAATGCAGGGGTGATTATGGTAGTGGAGGCCGGGATAGGAAAAACCATCGATTCGCTCGAGCTCAACCTCGCCATTTTTGAGCGCGAAAATGTGCCTTTACTGGGCGTGATTATCAACAAATGTTTGCCCCAAAAAATCGACAAAGTACGGCACTACGTGAACATGAGGCTGGCCGAAAAAGGAATCCCCCTGCTGGGCATTATGCCCTTTGAGGAAGAACTGGGCCTGCCCCTGATGGAAACCATTGCCAAAGCTGTGAATGGTGATGTGTTGTTTTATGCCGATAAACTCGACAACAAGGTAGAAGAAATCATTGCCGGATCGCTCATCGACCGCAGCGAACTCAAAAATTTTCACAACCTGCTGCTGGTGGTGAGCATTCACCGCCTGGCCGATGCCCTGAACAAACTCGAGCAAGTGGCCCTGCTGGAAGAAGGGCAGCACGCCCCCCTGAGCGGCATCATGGTAACGGGCAAGGGGGACTTTACCCAGGCACAACTGGACTACATCCACAAGCACCAGATCCCGGTTATTCATTCAAAAATGGACACCTATGAATCGGTCATCAAAATCAGCAGGATAGAGGTGAAAATCAATGTACGAACCCCCTGGAAAGTGGCCAAGGCCGTGCAGCTTTTTCAACAGCACATCGACCTCAGCCCTGTGTATGAACGCCTGGGCCTGAAGGGGAAAATGACATCCTGATGTTTGGGCTATTGACTGACAGGCCAGCCATACTTGATATTTGCGCTTTAAAGCGTATATTTCCAGATATAAGCGCTAACTTGCAGCTATAACCACACAAAATCACCATGAAAATAGGAATAATCGGTACCGGAAAAGTAGCCAGAGCGCTGGGCAAAGCCCTGGGCCGTAACCGCTATCACCTCATGTTTGGTTCGCGCGATCCGCAGAAGGCCAAAGCATTGGGGGCTGAAATAGAGCACTACGGCGAAGGCGGAAGTATTGCCAACGCCATTCACTACGGCGAGGTGGTGGTACTGGCCGTGCCCTTCAAAGCCATAGAAAGCATTGCCCGTGCTACTGACAACTTTCAGAACAAAATTGTGATAGACCCCACCAATCCCCTCATCTTTGCATCTACCATGGCCGACCTGGCCATTGGGCATAACACTTCAGCGGCAGAGCAGGTGGCCAAAATGTTGCCGGGGGCCAAGGTGGTCAAAGCCTTTAATACGGCCTTTGCCCACCACATTGAACAGGGCCCCTATTTCGGCCCCAATGATGCCAGTATGTTTTATTGTGGAGATGACGAAGGAGCAAAAAAATCCGTTCGGAAAATCATTGAAGACGTAGGCTTTGAACCCGTTGATGCCGGTCCCTTAACGAGTGCCCGCATGCTGGAGCCCATGGCCGCCCTGCTGCTACGGCTCAGCAATGGCATGGGCATGGGAAATGAAATCGCATTTAAATTGTTGACCCGATAAGATGAATCCACGCTTTCAGGCAATTCAGATCATTCAGCAACGCCAGCCCCTGCCGCCTGCAAAGCAGCAGGCCGGCGCCGTAGAAATATTCGGCCAAAATGTATTCAGTGCTGCCCGCATGCAGCATTACCTCCCCCTGGAGGTCATGCAGGCCCTCAACCGCTGCATTGAGCAGGGCGCTGCCGTTGACCGCAACATTGCCGGCTCGGTGGCCACGGCCATGAAGACCTGGGCCATGGAAAGGGGCGCCACCCACTATACCCACTGGTTTCAGCCCCTGAGCGGTCTGGCCGCCCAAAAGCACGAGTCCTTTCTGGAGCTGGCCAATGGCCAGCCCATCGAAAAATTTTCGGGCGAAGAACTAACCCAAAGGGAGCCCGACGACACCTCCTTTTACCGCGGAGGCAGCAGAAGCACCTTCGAAGCCCGTGGCATCACAGCTTGGGATCCCGGCTCCCCCGCCTTTATTTTTGAAACTGCCTATGGCAAAACCCTCTGCATTCCCACCATCTACGTCTCCTACACCGGCGAATCCCTGGACTACAAAATCCCCCTGCTGAAGTCCATCAGCCTGCTCGAAAAAGCGGCCCTGGATATTTGCCACCTCTTCGACAAAAACATCCAAGGCGTGTACCCCACCCTGGGGGCCGAGCAGGAGTACTTCCTCATCGACCGGGCCCTGTACGAGCTGCGGCCCGACCTGCTGCTGTGTGGCCGCAGCCTGCTGGGAGCCAGGGTGGCACGCACCGAAAAGTTGAGCGTCAACTACTTCGGCTCTATTCCGGAGCGCGCCTATGCATTCATGAACGAGCTGGATACCGAGGCCTACAAGCTGGGCATTCCCATCAAAACCCGCCACAACGAAGTGGCACCAGGGCAGTATGAGTGTGCCCTCAGCTTCCAGGAGCTCAACATGGCCGTGGACCACGGCCAGATCCTCATGGAACTCATCGACCGCATTGCCGCCAAACACCAGCTCAAGGCCATACTGCACGAAAAACCCTTTGCAGGAGTTAACGGCTCGGCCAAACATACCAACTGGTCCCTGATGACCCGCAGCGGGAAAAACCTGCTTTCGCCTGGTTCCAACCCCAAGGAAAACCTCATGTTCCTGGCATTTTTCACCGCCGTCATCCAGGCCGTATATACCCATGCTGAGCTGCTGCAGGCCAGCATTGCCACTGCCGGCAACGATTGCCGGCTCGGCGGGGAGGAAGCGCCCCCTTCCATCATGTCTATCTTCATTGGCAGGCAGCTCTCCCAAATACTGGATGAAGTGGAAAACCCGCCCAGAAAGAAAAAAAATGCCCCCATGACGCCCTATCTCAGGCTGGGCATCAAAAAAATACCCGAGCTGCTGCTGCACGATACCGATACCAACCGCACATCTCCCTTCGCTTTTACCGGCAACAAATTTGAATTCAGGGCGGTGGGCGCTTCTATCAACAGCTCCAGCCCCATGATGATCCTCAACCTCATTGTGGCCGACCAACTGCGCAGATTTAAGCGCCGGGTGGAGCGCAAGATGGCCCGCAGCCGCAAAAAAGAGGCTGCCATCCTGGATGTAATTCGCGACAACATCAGCCAAAGTAATGCGATCCGCTTTGAAGGCGATGCCTTCAGCGGCGACTGGCGCGAGGAAGCCCGGGCCAGGGGCCTGGCCATCATCGCCCATACGCCTGAAGCCCTGGAAGCGTTTACCAGTGAAAAATCCCTCAATCTATTCACCGAAAACAACATCTTTACGGAAGCGGAGGTGCGGCTGCGGAAAAATATTTTGCTGGATTCTTACCTCAAACAAGTGCGGGCCGAGGCCGAGGTGCTCGAAGAACTCGCCCTCAGCTGTGTACTGCCTGCTGCCCTGCGCTATCAGCAGGAGTTGCTCCAAAACCTGCGCCTGAGCACCGAGCTCAACCTGCCCGAAAACCAGCAGGATGGCATTCGCTCCCTGGCCAGTAAAATTCAGCAAGACCTGGACGCCATCATCGAACAAGTAGGCCGGATGAAATCCACCAAAAATGAAATAGACGGGCGCGGCCCGGAGCATAACAAAAGCCTGGCTTATGCCTCGGAAGTCGTTCCCTATTTCGACCAAATACGCCGGCATTTGGATGAACTCGAAGGCATCATTCCCGATGCCGACTGGAGGCTACCCAAATACCGGGAACTCCTCTTTATCAATTAGTTGCATCATGAAGTGAATCACATACTACTACCCGCTCATGCATGCATACAGATATGTCTAACCCTTTTCCAAACCTACGGGACTATGAAAAAATCCATCTTCTTTGTGTGTCTGATCGCACTCGCCGCCCTGCTGGTGCTGCCTGCTGAAGGGCTGGCACAGCGCAAGAAAAGAAAAAGTAATTCTTCACAACCAGCCCCCCAAACCCTTTCCTTTGAGGAGCAGCTCTACAACGGCCTGCAGTGGCGCAGCATTGGGCCTTACCGGGGCGGGCGCTCCTGCGCCGTTACTGGTGTGCCGGGAAAACCCAACCTCTTTTATTTTGGCTCTACTGGCGGCGGCGTCTGGCGCAGCCAGGACGGCGGCCAAAGCTGGAAAAATATCAGCGACGGCTTTTTTGGCGGCTCCATCGGGGCCGTGGCCGTAAGTGAATACGACAACAATGTGATATTTGTGGGAGGCGGAGAAAAAACCGTGAGAGGAAACGTCTCTTATGGCTATGGGGTATGGAAAAGCCAGGATGCAGGCAAAAGCTGGCAACAAATGGGCCTGGAAGATGCCCGCCACATTTCACGCATACGCATTCACCCCCGTAACCCGGACCTGGTCTATGCCGCCGTGATGGGCGATTTGTATAAATCCAGCGAAACCCGGGGCGTGTATCGCTCCACCGACGGCGGCCAAAACTGGGAGCGCATCCTCTTTGCCAATGCCGATGCCGGAGCCGTGGACTTGATCATAGACCCCTCCAATCCCCGCCTGCTCTACGCCAGCACCTGGCGGGTGCGCCGCACCCCCTACAGCCTCGAAAGCGGCGGGGAAGGCTCCGCCCTCTGGAAAAGTACCGACGGAGGGGATAGCTGGACCAATTTGTCGGAGAAAAAAGGCATGCCCAAAGGCACCCTCGGCATCATTGGGGTGACGGTTTCTCCTGCCAGGCCCGACCGGGTGTGGGCCATTATCGAAGCCGCCGAAGGCGGCGTATTCCGCTCCGACGACGGGGGCGAGTCCTGGAGAAGGGTCAACAGCAGCCGCAGCCTGCGGCAGCGCGCCTGGTACTACTCCCGCATCTATGCCGACCCCCAGGATGAAGAAAAGGTGTATGTGGTTAATGTGGCCTACCACAAATCTACCGATGGCGGACAAACCTTCAAAGCGGCCTCTGCTCCCCACGGCGACCACCACGACCTCTGGATTGCCCCCGAAGACCCCAACAGAATGATCATCGGTGATGACGGTGGCGCGCAGGTCTCTTTCGACGGAGGCGAAAACTGGACCACCTACCACAACCAGCCCACCGCACAGTTTTACCGCGTTACCGCCGACGACCATTTTCCCTACCGCCTGTACGCCGCCCAGCAGGACAACTCCACCATACGCATACTGCACCGCACCGATGGCTTTGCCATTACTGAGCGCGACTGGGAACCCACCGCCGGGGGCGAAAGTGCCCATATTGCCGTGGACCCCGAAGACAACGACATTGTGTATGGCGGCAGCTATGGCGGCTTCCTCCAGCGCCTCAACCACCGCACCAAGGAAAGCAGAGGCATCAACGTATGGCCCGACAACCCCATGGGATACGGGGCCGAGGGCATGAAGTACCGCTTCCAGTGGAATTTTCCCATCTTCTTTTCTCCACATGACCCCGACAAGCTGTATGCAGCCTCCAACCACCTGCACGTCACCTACAATGAAGGGCAGTCCTGGGAAGTCATCAGCCCCGACCTCACCCGCAACGACAGCAGCAAGTTGGGGCCCTCCGGCGGGCCCATCACCAAAGACAATACCGGCGTGGAGTATTATAGCACCATCTTTGCCGCCTGCGAATCGCCCTACGAAAAAGACCTGATATGGACCGGCTCCGACGACGGCCTCATTCACATCAGCCGCGACGGTGGCAAAAACTGGGAGAACGTCACCCCGCCCGGCATGCCCGAATGGATGATGATCAACAGCATTGACCCCGACCCCTTTGTCAAAGGAGGTGCATATATAGCCGGTACGCGCTACAAATTGGGCGATTATAGGCCGTATTTGTACAAAACCAAAGATTACGGCAAAAGCTGGCAGCTCATTACCAATGGCATTGACCCCTCCCATTTTACCCGCGTGGTACGAGCCGACCCCAAACGGCAGGGGCTGCTGTATGCCGGCACCGAAACCGGCATGTACCTCTCTTTTGACGACGGCGCCAGTTGGAAGCCCTTTCAGCTCAACTTGCCCATTGTGCCCATTACCGATTTGCTGGTGAAAAACGACAACCTCATTGCTGCCACCCAGGGCCGCGCACTTTGGCTGATAGACGACCTTACCCCCCTGCACCAGCTCAATGAGCAGGTGGCCCAAAGCGAGCATTTCCTTTACCAGCCCATGCCCAGCTACCGCATGGGAGGCGGAGGAGGATTCAGAATGGGAGGCAATGCCCCCCTGGGACAAAACCACCCCGGTGGGGTCATGACCTTCTTTTACCTCAAAGAAGTGCCCGACTCGGCCGAAGTCTCCCTCGAATACCTGCAGGCCGATGGCAGCACCATCAAAAAATACAGCTCCACGGCTAAAAAGAAGGAAGAAAAACTCGAACTCAAAAAAGGCATGAACCGCTTTGTGTGGAACATGCGCTACCCCAATGCCGAATCCTTCGAAGGCCTTATCATGTGGGCCGGTAGCCTCACCGGCCCCAAAGCCGTACCGGGCACCTACAAAGTGCGCCTCAGCGTAGGAGAAACGAGCCAGGAACAGCAATTTGAGATATTGCCTGATCCCCGTTCTTCTTCCTCCATAGCCGATATGCAGGCCCAGTTTGATTTTCTGCTGGCCATACGCGACAAGTTGACCGAAACCCACCGGGCCATACAGGACATACGCGACGCCCGCCAGCAAATCAAAGCCCTCACTGCCAAAATAGAAAAAGAAGAAGGCATGGAGGAGCTACTGCAGCAGGCCAAAGACATCAATAAGCGCATGACCGAAATCGAAGAAAGCCTCTACCAGACCAAGAACCAGAGCCGGCAAGACCCCCTGAACTTTCCCATCAAGCTCAACAACAAACTTGCGCATCTGGCCTCCCTTTCCGGCAGAGGCGATTTCCGGCCCACCGACCAGGCCGTGGCCTTCCACAAAGAAGTAACCGCCGCCATTGATGCCCAGCTCGCCAAATGGCGCGACATCCGCTCGCAGGACATACCCGCATTCAACCGCATGGTGAAAGAAAAAAGCGTGGATGCCATCATCATGAGCCGCCACGAGGCCGGCACCCAGCGCGATTAGACATCAACCCAATGAAAAAGCCTCCGGCAATGATTGCAGGAGGCTTTTTTGTTTTTTGGGGAATAATAATCAGAGCGTTTTGAGTACGTCGCATACCGAGCGCACGGCAGCAGCCGACTCATTGAGCAGGGCCATTTCCTCATCGTTTAATTTCAGTTCAATGATTTCTTCTATGCCATTGCGCCCCAGCTTTACGGGTACCCCCAGGTAGAGGTCGTTGATGCCGTACTGGCCGGTGAGCCAGCTGCAGCAGGGAAAAATGCGCTTGGAGTCCTTCATAATGGCTTCCACCATCTGCGCAGCTGCTGCCCCGGGCGCATACCAGCCCGAAGTACCCAGCAGTTTCACAATTTCTCCACCTCCCTTCTTGGTGCGCTCTACCAGTGCATCAATGGTGGCTTTGTCCATCAACTCAGTAAGCGGAATGCCGGCTACCGTGGTGTAGCGCGGCAGCGGAACCATGGTATCGCCGTGGCCGCCCATGAGTACCGCCTGTATATCTTTGGGAGAAACGTCCAGTTCCATTGCAATAAAAGAACGAAAACGCGCCGTATCCAACACCCCGGCCATGCCCATCACCTGATGCGAAGGCTTGGCCGAAGTAAGGTAGGCCTGGTAGGTCATCACATCCAGGGGGTTGGAGACCACGATGATGATACAGTCGGGTGAGTGGGCAATAACCTGCTCCGTTACCGACTTCACAATTTTGGCATTGGTGGCAATGAGGTCATCGCGGCTCATGCCCGGCCTGCGGGGAATGCCCGAAGTAATGACTACCACATCCGAATTGGCCGTTTTGCTGTAGTCGTTGGTTGTACCGCTGATGAAGGTATCAAAGTAGTTGACGGGTGACGTCTCCCATATATCCAGGGCCTTCCCCTCGGCAAAATTTTCCTTGATGTCGAGCAACACCACTTCATTGGCTACTTCGGCTCTGGCTACGTTTTCTGCACAGGTAGCACCAACATTACCCGCACCTATTACTGAAACTTTTGACATATTAATTTTGATTTTTTGGGTTGGAATATACTGGATTGTTATTTGAATTCGTAAAAATAGTGTGTCTTGAAACGATTTACAACCAGAATTGGCTGACTTTTTGCTAACATAGGGAGAAGTTTGGCTTTGATAATAACCCACATAATTGATATTCCGACTGTGGTATCAACTAAAAGGTTGTAAATGAAGCACTTGAGATATAAACATTTCAACCAGAAAGTTTTCGTAAAAAAAATCAGAAACACGAACAGCATCAATGTTCCAAACAAGTTTAAATCATGAGAAGATTATTTAGCCCACTTTTGCTTATTATGGCCCTGCTGATGATGGCCGGAACAGCCTCAGCCCAGGAGGTGAGCAAGGATGAAATGAAATTTTGGAAAAATAAAGCCAAAATGTATAAAAAGCGTCCCTTGTCTCTCAAGGCCGAATTTGAGAACTACCAGAATCAGATCAAGGACCTCAAAAGGCGCAACAAAGAGCTGTTGCAGCGTACAGGCCCTGGCTCTGAAACCAACGAGCTGCTCGACAGCCTGCGCTGGGCCGTCATTCAGCTCGAAGGCGAGCTGCAGGCCGAACGGCAGAAAAACAAAAAGCTGGAGCTCACCTACCAGGCCAGCCAGCAGTTTTCCGATGAAAACATCAAGCCCGGCCTGGTGTACAGGGTACAAATCGTCGCTTCGGTATTCAAAGAAATTAGCCAGCCAGGCCAGGATCAGGAAGACATTATGGTAGAACGCGCCGACGGCTTCAACAAATTGCTCGTGGGTAGCTTTCGTACCTACGAAGAGTGTGCCGCCTTCCGGGACGAGCTGCGCAAACAGGGACTCAAAGATGCCTGGATTGTCCCTTATATAGACGGGGTGCGCGTCACCATTCAGGAAGCTGAGCTATATATGGAGAATCATGGAGGCTAAAATATCGACTTTTTTTAGCCCGTTCATACATACCACCTACCTAATAAGCCGCCGATTGGCGGCTTTTTTTACAACCCGATTCTTTGGCACATAGCTAATTTATTCGTATTTTCATTCAGAGATAATCTGTTGAAAATTTTTCCCTGATTAACCGAGATATATTATGGCTTTTATTCCACTGAAAAGCGAAACCCCTGAAGTGCTGTTGGGTGCCTGGAAAATAGAAGAGGAGGAACTTTACTTTTTCACACGCCTGAAACTATACGAAAACGAATGGAAGCGCCTCGCCTCCATCTCTCATCCCCATAAAAGGCTCGAATGGCTTTCGAGCCGCCTTTGTCTTAAAGAGCTGCTCAAAATCGGCCATACCGACCGCGTGGAGTCCCTTTCCTCACAGGAAGGCAAGCCCTACCTCTCCAACCATCCCTACAAAATCTCCTACACCCACTCCTTTCCTTACTCGGCTGCCATCGCCACCCCGGAAGGGCAAGTGGGCATTGACATGGAGTACTTTGGCCGAAAACGCAATACGCGCACGGCATACCTCTTTATGAATGAAGCCGAGCTCGATTTTTTTCATCAACACCCCCACCAAAGAGAAGTGTTTACCCTGTTGTGGAGTGCCAAAGAAACCGTTTATAAATCATTTGGCCAGCGGGGGTTGTCATTTAAAGAGCATATTTTCCTGCAGCTGCTGGAGTTTGAGCCTGCCTCCCAGGGTACCCTCACCGCCATTGTACACACAAATGGCCACCAAAACGCTTACGACATCCACTATCAGATCCATCCCGATTTCCTGCTCACCTATACCCTGGACACCGTACCAATGCCCATAAAAGAAATCGCAAACTAAACTGGCAGGGCATTTGCCCGTATAGGGAGTAGGATCTTCGTGAACTAACGAATCTATTATGCTAAAACTACTTTATAGCGCAATTTTTGGCTTTTTCCTCGCCCTGGGCCTCATGCATACCAATGTGATGGCTCAGCAAAAGGAAAAGGAGATTATCCAAAATTTTACGCTCAAAGATGCAAACTTTCAGGAAGTCTCCCTGAAGCAATTTGCCAACAAAAAAGCCGTAGTGGTTGTTTTTACCAGCTCCCACTGCTCATGGGCTGTAAAATACGAGCAACGCCTGGTGAAACTTCACCAGCAGTTTGCCGATAAAAACGTGGCCTTCCTGGCTATCAACAGTAACGACTCCAGCATCAGCCAGAGCGATGCCGTACTGCGCATGAGGCAACTCTCGCCCTATCCCTTTCCCTACCTCAAAGATAGCAAGCAGGAAGTAGCCCGCATGTTCAGGGCTACCCGCAACCCCGAAGTTGTGGTACTGCTGCCCAAAGCAGGGGCTTTTGAGGTAGTCTATAGAGGTAAAATAGACGATAACCCCCTGGATGAGGCCAGTGTAAAAACCCCCTATCTGGCAAATGTCCTCAAGCGCATAGTGGCTGGCCAACCGGTGGAATACCAGGAAACCGACGCCAGCGGCTGCAACATCAAGTGGCTGCGTGAAGATGCCCTCGAAAGATAAATTTTGATATATAAAATCTTTTGTGATAAAGGCTGGCAGGAAAAATCCTGCCAGCCTTTTTTGCGTGTTCATTAGGTACAGCTTTACAGCCTGCCCCTTCAGGCCACTGGCTCTGCCACCGGCCCCGCTTCCTGCAGCACAACGGGAATTTCCACGGGGTCGGGCTGGGCATGAACCGGACCGGGAACAATTTCCTCCTCCTCGGCCTGATGGGCAAAAGGCAGTAGTAGCAAGTCCAGGTGCAGACGGCGGGCAAGCTGTAACATGCGCTGCGGTGAATCATCATCCCGCAAAGCAAGCCCGCGTGCTTTTTTCAGGCCCAGCGGCAACAAAGATGCAGCCAGAGACTCTAT
>RFHT01000641.1 GCA_003696835.1 Bacteroidota bacterium | reverse complement strand
CTTTTCGCCTACAGGTTCGCAGGCGAGGCTGCTAGCTTTATTCACTCTGTGCGAGGGATTGTCAGCTTCCCCCAAAAAAGCAGCCCCAACCGACCGAGGTTTACTTCCCCCAATTCTTTAGACCGTGTTAAGTAGGAATAATAATTGATTTACTGAAAGAACTTTCGTATCAATTCCATTTTTCAAATACGGCCTGGTAAATCCTTTGATTGCATCACTTCAATTGTTTGGGATAAGAAATTTACCCACTTTCGTGCGTAACATCAAAGTATAAATCTCGGGACTCTGAGCGTTCCTAAGCACTCCTCTACCCCCTACAGGAATTTTCTTACCTTTGCTCCAAACGCTTGCTGTATGCAAAAGCACCTGTTGCTCATATTTGTCAAAGACCCCGAAGCCGGCAAGGTAAAAACCCGTCTGGCCAAAGACATTGGGCAAGAAAAAGCCCTGCAGGCCTACCGCCGCCTGCTGGCCCACACCCTGGAGGTGGTTCGTCCTGTGCAGGCCCAAAAGGCCGTGTACTACGGCAACCGCATACCGGCACACGACCTCTGGGCAGCGGCCCAGTTTCCGCGCTACCTGCAGCAGGGCGAAACCCTCGGCCAGCGTATGGAGCAGGCCTTTCGCCAGGGCTTTGAGCAGGGCTACCGCCACATCCTCATCATTGGCAGCGACTGCGCCCACCTTAGTACCTCCATACTGGAAACAGCTTTCGACAAACTGCAGCAATACGAGACAGTACTGGGCCCCGCTACCGATGGCGGCTACTACCTCCTGGGCATGAACGCCCTGTTCAGTCCCGTTTTTCACCATAAGGCCTGGAGCACCGACACGGTACTGGCACACACCCTGGCCGACCTGCAGGCCGCAGGCAAAACGGTATTTCTGCTGCCCACCCTCTCCGATGTGGATACGGGAAAGGATTTGAAGGGAACTTTTCTGGAAGATCTCGCGGAATAAAAGCTACTTTTTTTATTTTAACGGGCATGTTGATCTAACCCCCATCCTTTGAACACTTCTGCCCATACTCGCTACTGCGAACTACGCTACCCTGGCAAATGGCCCGAAACCGACATCCTGGGTGCAGTCCCGGGCGGCCAGCTGAGGCAGCTCGACAAGCCAAATCCCGCCTGCCCCCATTCGTTTTATGTTGGCGACAATTTCCCCATTCTGCACCTGCTGAAGCAGCAATACGCCGGCAAGGTGGACCTCATCTACATCGCCCCGCCTTTTGCCACGGGCCGGCACTTTGCCAGCCGCGACAAGGAGCACGCCTATTCCGACGAGCTGCTCGACCACCATTACCTCGAGTTTTTGCGCCGCAGACTGTACCTGCTGCGCGAGCTGCTGTCGCAGCAAGGCAGCATATACGTACACATCGACAAAAAAATCGGCCATTACGTAAAGCTACTCATGGACGAGGTGTTTGGCTATGAAAATTTTCTCAACGACATCACGCGCATCAAGTGCAACCCCAAAAATTTTGAGCGCCAGGCCTTCGGCAATTATTCCGATATGATTTTGTTTTACGCAAAAAAGCGGGGACAGCATATCTGGCAGGCCTGCAGAGAGCCCCTTTGCGAAGACGATTTGCAGCGCTTATTTCCCAAAATCCACCCCCTTCACGGGCGCTACACCACCCACCCCCTGCATGCACCGGGTGAAACCCTGCAGGGCGACACCGGCCAACCCTGGCGGGGCCTCATGCCCCCCAAGGGCCGCCACTGGCGCTATGCGCGCCAGGTACTGGACGAGCTGCAGGCCCAGGGCCTCATCGAATGGTCCTCCACGGGCAACCCCCGCAAAATGGTCTTTGCCAAAGACCACAAAGGCACCAAAATACAGGATGTATGGACCTTTAAAGACAAGGGAGCAGCTTATGCAAGCTACCCCACCCAAAAAAATCAGGATTTATTGCTGCGCATTATTCAGCACTCCAGCACACCGGGCAGCCTGGTGCTGGATGCCTTTGCCGGTTCGGGCAGCACGCTGCTGGCGGCCCATGCACTGGGCCGCCACTTTATGGGCATGGATGAGTCGGAGCATGCCCTGAAGGTGGTCAGGCAAAACTTCAAACAGGCAGGCGTGGCCTGCAACTTTTTCCGCTATCAGGTGTAAAGGGTTTCGCTTACTCCACCTTCACCCGCCAGCCATAGGGGTCTTTGGCCGTACCGGACTTGAGCGCCTCCAGTTGCTGCCCCAGCCATTGGCTCACGGGCCGCTGGTCCACAGGGGGAAATACCAGGTCGCGCCCGCCGAAGCCGATGGCTTCTATGTGGGTAACGGTGGCTGCTGTACCTGCGCCAAAGGCCTCCTGCAGGTAGCCAGCTTCGTAGGCTTCTTCCACCTCGTAAATGGAGATGGGCCGCACCTCAATTTTATAGTCGTGGTCTTTGAGCAGGCGAATGAGGCTGTCGCGCGTAATGCCGGGCAGGATGGTGCCGCTAAGGGGAGGCGTAATCACCGTACCGTCTATCACGAAGAAGACATTCATGGTGCCACACTCCTCTATGAAGCGATGCTCGCGCGCATCCAGCCAGAGCACGTTGTCGTATCCGCGGGCCTTGGCCAGTTTGTCGGGCAGCAGGGAAGCGGCATAGTTGCCACAGGTTTTGGCACTGCCGGTGCCGCCTATGGCGGCGCGTATGTAGTCTTTGGTAACCAGCAGCCTCACCGGCCTGGTGTAGTAGGGCCCCACCGGGCAGGTGAAGATAACGAAGGTGTAAGTTTCGGAAGCTTTAACCCCAATGAATTCATCCGTGGCAAAATACAGCGGACGTATGTAGAGAGCGCCCTGCTCGGGGGCCGGAATCCAGGCCTGGTCCAGGCGGATGAGCTCCTGGAGGCCATCGAGGAAAATGGAGGCAGGCACCTCCGGCATGCACATGCGTGCAGCCGAGCGGTTGAGCCGCTTCCAGTTGGCTTCGGGCCGGAACAGCAGGGCTTCGCCCTGCGGGCCGCGGTGGGCTTTCATGCCCTCAAAAATGGATTGCCCGTAGTTGAGCGAAGAAATGCTGGGCTCCAGCTCCAGCTTGCCGTATGGACGTATTTCGGGGGCTTGCCATTGGCCGTCGCGGTAATGCGCAATCAACATGTGGTCGCTGAATACCCGCCCAAAGGGAATATTGTTCATGTCAACTTCATGAATCCTGGACTCAGCCACCTGCTTGATGCGTATGTTTCGTTCCAAAGTTTTCATCGGCAGTAGAATTGCGGGTTAACGAATGTTTGTTAGTACTTATGCAAAAATAAGAAAATGAGGTCGAAAAACCCCAATCATTTCTGGATTCTTCTCATTTTGAGGAAGAGCGGAAAACGCACCTTCCGGCTTTCCCCCTCCTGCCAGTGCCTGCGCAACTGCTGCATGAGTGCCTCCACGGGGTTTTTTCCTGCCTGCTGTTTGCGGTAGTGCTGTACACTGGACCAGGAGTTTACGTAGCCCTGCAGTTGCTCCAAGCTCCATTCGGCTTCGATGGCATGCTCTTTTTGGGCCGGTATGGCTTCGCCCACCAGCTCTATGCCTGCATACTGCTCATCTATATGCCGTCTTTCGGCATCCCAGTAGGGTCCCACCACCTCGCGGTAAAAGGCATCCACAATGGCATCCATTTCGTCC
Source organism: Bacteroidota bacterium (assembly GCA_003696835.1). GTDB lineage: Bacteria > Bacteroidota > Bacteroidia > J057 > J057 > J057. The sequence goes on along the minus strand of RFHT01000641.1, from coordinate 1,750 downwards.
GTGATGCGCAGCAGGCTGTAGCCCCATACGGCCAGCAAGCCGCCGTTTTTTGCCACCCGCTTTACCTCTGCATTAAACGCCCCTATATCAAACCAGTGAATGGCCTGGGCTACCGTAATCAAATCGAAGGAGTTGGCAGCAAAGCCGGATTGCCCGGCCCGTTGCAGGCGGTAGTGTATGCGCGGGTGCTGCCAGGCCTGGCTGAGCTGAGCTTGGCTGATGTCGGTGGCATACACCTGCCTGAAGTGCTGCACCAGCACGCGGGCCACCTGCCCGTTTCCCGTGCCGCAGTCCCAGCAGCTGGTTCTTTCGGCTGTCTGTTGTAATATTTCTTCGTACAGCCCCGCAGGGTAGTGAGGCCGGAATTTTTTATAGACCGCCGATTGAGTGGAGAAATTGTCTTTGAGGGCCTTCATCCTTCGTTGTAAAAGCTTCCGCGGTAATCCCGGCCTTTGTACTTGAGCACAAAGGTATAGCGCTGCCCGGGTTCAAGCGGCTTGCGGGGAATGCGAAAGCGCTGCTCGCCCTGAGTGTCGTGCACCACCCCTTTGATCCACACCTTGTTGCCTTCTTTGTCGATGAGGTGCAGTTCTACGTAGCCGGGGTTGGAAATTTCGTATTTCAGCTCAATGTACTGCGGGTGTACCTCGGTGGCATTGAGGTAAAGCCGGGGTGCAGCCGCCGCAAACGCCAGGGTCCAAAAGAGCATAAAACACGAGCCAATGAGAAGAATATGCCGTTTGTTCATGATGGTAATATAAGGAGATGCGAAGGGCAAAAAAATTGCATTTTCCGGTTTTGCGTACAGCCTTCACGCCTGTAGCAGTTGCTGTTGTTGGCACCATTGCAAAATACGGGCAGTGGCGCCAGCCCGTTGGGCCACAAAACCTTCATTTATACGTTTGATCTGGTGGCGAAGTTCTTCCTGCGTGATCAGCCTGAGCAGGCATTGCTGCATGGCAGCAATGCTATCCACGCTGAAGGCGCCCCCTTCGGCAATCAACTCAACCGCTTCGGGGAATTTGTCGTACCGGGGGCCAATGATGACTGGGCAGCCAAATACGGCTGCTTCCAGTATGTTGTGCAGGCCGTTTTTCCAGCCACCGCCCACGTAGGCAATATCGGCATAGTGGTAGAGGCGGGCCAGCATGCCCACATTGTCGATCCACAACATGCGGTGCCCGGCATGCAGCTGGTCGATTTCTGAATACTTGAGGCTGATGCTGGGGTAGAGCTCCATCCATTGGTGTATGCGGTCGTGATGGATTTCGTGTGGGGCAATAATGAGGCAGATGTTGTGCGCTTCCCACAGGGGCGTGAGGGCGGCCAGCAGCACCTGCTCGCCCCGGTACCAGCTGCTGCCAGCCAGCACGCACAGGCGGTCGCCTTTGAAAGCGGCAATTTCGGGTATGGGCTTAAATTCGGCCTTGTTGGCCATTACGCGGTCGTAGCGGGTATCGGACACTGCCTGTATGTGGGGAGCCGGTGCAATGCGGGCCAGCAGTTGGGCGGTGGCCTCGTCCTGGGTGAAAATGGCTTTCATGTTGTTGAAAGCCCGGCGGTACAGAGGAGCCAGCCAGCTTTTGAGAAAAGGACTGCCGGGCTGCATGCGGGCCGATACCAGTATATGGGGAATCTTTCTGGCAGCTAACTCCTCCAACAGGTTGAGCCAGAGCTCGTACTTGATGAATGCCGCCCAGCGGGGTTGTACGATGTCCAGAAACTGCCGGGCATTGGCCGGCGTATCCAG
>RFHT01000086.1 GCA_003696835.1 Bacteroidota bacterium | reverse complement strand
GGCAGGGATAAGGAGGGGCCGGGGGGTGGTTGACAAAAACAAAGTTTCATGTATGCATGCTCAATGAAGGCACTATTGGGGTATTCCCCCTTTTTTGCAACAGGTATATGCTGAATAGATACCCTTTCTTTATATTTGGGAATAAAATGGATAAAACTAAATAATTGGATATGAGCTATATAAAATTCGAAATGCCTTTAAATAATCAGCAGTTAGAGATATTAAAGCTGTTTTCCCGAGAATTAGATGAGTCGGACTTCATGGAAATAAAGCGCATGATTGTCAGGTACTTGGCAGAGAAGCTGACAAAAATGGCTGATGAAGTTTGGGATGAGCATAATTGGACTGATGAAGATATGGAAAACATATTACAAACTCACCTTAGAACTCCTTATAATCCAGATAATTAAACTAAACAACCTCCATGAAAATTAATCCTCCCCGCAGAATTTCCCACACCTATATCCAGACGATAAACGGAAGCCTTGCAGACATTATGCCTTTGTATTGCCCCGTAAGGGAAGTGGACTGGTGCGAAGGCTGGGACCCCAAAGTGGTGTACAGCCATTCCGGCCTTGTGGAGCAAGACTGCATCTTCATCACGCCCCATGGAGAGGAAGAGGTGGTGTGGATCGTCACGGATTATGAGGTGGAAAAAGGATATGTGCGCATGTACCATCACGTGCCGGGCGCGCTCATTACCAAACTGGAAATACAGCTCACCCCCCTGGATGAGAAAAAGACCCGGGCCGTACTGACCTATACAAAAACTTCCCTCAGCGAGCTGGGCGACAAAGCCCTGCAAGCTTTTACCCAAGAAAGCTATGAGGAAATGATGGATGCCTGGGAAAAAGCCATGAACCACTACCTGGCAACGGGGCAAATGCTGCGGGGATTGCCTGCTTTTTGAGGCGTTTTTTGCGCTCCATCAAAAAATCTCCATGTCGGAGAAGAAGTAATGCGCTTCCCGCAGGGCATTCTCATCCGAGTCGGAGCCGTGAATGGCGTTGCGCTCAATGGACTCGGCGTAGAGCTTGCGTATGGTGCCCTCCTCGGCCTGAGCGGGATTGGTGGCGCCTATGAGCTTGCGAAAATCTGCTACCGCATCATCTTTTTCCAGCACCATGGGAATACAGGGACCGCTGGTCATGAATTTCACCAGGTCCTGAAAGAAGGGGCGCTCGCGGTGCACCGCATAAAAGCCACCTGCAGTACGTTCATCCATATAGACCATTTTCATGGCTTTGATGCGAAAGCCGGCCTGAAGGATGTGGTCAATAATTTTACCGGCAAGTCCTTTTCCGGTGGCGTCTGGTTTAATGATGGTCAAAGTGATATTTCCGTTCATAAATCTAAGTCGTTTGAGCCGCCGAGGCCGAAGACATACAGGAGGGCCTGGCCCAACCCGCGAAGTCTAAAGCCCGCGGCGAAATGAAGGCGCAAACTTAGCTAATCCAGCCTGCATAATCCAGTTTTTCCTTGTGAAATTCTCTTTGTAATTTCGCCCCGCCATATCAAAGAATTAAATGGAACAAATCAGTAAATTAAAAGAACTGCTTCATACCCCCAAACGCATTGCCATCATTGCGCACCAAAAACCCGACGGAGACGCCATTGGCTCCTCTTTGGGCCTGTACCATTACCTCGTACAGCTGGGCCACCGGGTGAAAGTCATCATGCCCACCGACTATGCCGAAAATCTCAAGGAATTGCCAGGCACCAGCGACATTGCCATTGGAACCGAAGATATAGACAGTGCCAAATGGGAATTTGAAAGCTCAGACCTCATTTTTTGTCTGGATTTCAACGCCATCCATCGCGTCAATGAGTTTGGAAAACCCATCATGGAATCGCCGGCGGTAAAAATCCTCATCGACCACCACCTGGAGCCGGAAGATTTTGCCGACCTCACCTTCCTCGACTCTACGGCCTCTTCTACGGCCGAAATGGTGTTTCGCATCATTCAGGCTATGGGCGACGACGACAAGATCAATGCCGATATGGCCGCCGGCCTGTATGCAGGAGTGATGACCGATACGGGCTCCTTCCGCTTTTCCAGTACCACCCCTGCGGTGCACCGCATGGTGGCCCGGCTGCTGGAAACGGGCATCAATGTCACCAAAATCCACGAGGATATTTATGACAATTATACCGAAAACCGCCTGCGGTTTTTGGGGCATTGCTTTAGCCACTGCCTCAAGGTGCTGCCCGAGTACAAAACGGCTTACATGGTGGTGGACCGGCCCATTTTTAAAAAATACTACATCAAAGCCGGCGATACCGAGGGGCTGGTCAATTATGCCCTCAGCCTCAAAAATATTAATTTTGGGGTGCTCATTACCTCCAATGATGAGATGGTGAAACTCAGCTTCAGAAGCCGCGGCAGCTTTGCCGCCAATGAGTTTGCCAAGCATTTCAATGGTGGCGGGCACTTTTATGCCGCCGGTGGCAAAAGCAAAGAATCGCTGGAAGAAGTAGAAAAAAAGTTTCTCACTTTGCTGGAACAGTATAAAGATCAACTGAATTTTGCATGATGTATTCATCCATACGTAAATACCTTTGTTGCTTGTTCGGCCTGAGTGTTGTATTGCTGATGGCTGCCTGCTCCGGCTCCGGGGAGTCCGCAGCCAGTGAGGCCCCCGCCAGCCCGCCGCCTGCGGCGGCGGCACCCACCAGCCCCGCCAGCACCCTCAAGCCCCCCTACCCCATAGCGGATTCCTCCCAGGTACAAACCCTGCCAGGTGGCATTCAGCTCTACATCATTGAAAAAGGCAGCGGCGCCATTCCCAAGCCCGGCAGCCACGTCTTTATCAACTACCACGGCATGCTCACCGACGGCACGGTGTTCGACAGCTCCTTTGAACGGGGCGCCCCGGCCGACTTTGCGCTCAACCAGCTCATCAAAGGCTGGCAGATCGGCCTGACGGCCGTGCCTACGGGCTCCAAAATCAAGCTCATTATCCCGCCTGAATACGGCTATGGCCCCCAGGGCAGCCCGCCCAATATCCCCGGAAATGCCACCCTCATTTTTGATATAGAACTCATCAGCACCTATTAAACAGAGGGCCACCGGCAAGGCACATGTCCGTACAGCAGGCCATAGAAGTATTGCGCGCAGGAGGGGTCATCCTGCACCCCACCGACACCATTCCCGGCCTGGCGGCAGACGCCCTGCAGCCTGCGGCCATCCAAAAAATCTATGACATCAAAGGGCGCGAACCCGGCAAGCCCCTGCTGCTGCTGTGCCAGGACCTGGAGATGACAGCCCAATACGTTGCCCACATTCCACCCCACGCCCGGAAGCTGGTAAGCCAGTTTCCACAACTGCCCCTTACCCTCATCTACCCGCAGGCCCAAAACCTGCCCGCCAACCTGCTGCCACCAAACGGCTCGGTGGGCATTCGCATACCCGCCCATGCCCCCACCCAGCAGCTCCTCAAGGGCCTGGGCAGGCCCCTGGCCTCCACCAGCGCCAACCTCAGCGGGCAGCCTTCCCCCACCAGCATGGCAAATATTGATGTACGCGTTTTGAAACTCGTGGACTATGTACTAAATTTACCCGCCGTTGAAACACAAGCCGATGCTGTGGCTTCCTGGGTGCTGACTATCGAGGAATCAGGCTTTAACATTATCCGGCAGGGCGTGCAGCATCCACCTCTGTTACAATGGCTTAAGAAGCAATCCTACTGACACTATGGAGTTTTCAATCGACCTACTCGGCCAATCGACTGTACAAATTCTCCCCATATTATTCCTCTTACTGGTAGGGCTGGCACTCATGATGCTGGACGCCTTTAAGGTACATGGAAAAATCCTGCCCATACTCACCGGGCTGGGGCTCATCTTTTCTGCTGTTCTGGCACTTGCTTACGGAAGCCCCTCCAGCCAGGTGGCCTTCTTCGGCATGCTTGAAACCGGGGGCATTGCCCCCCTGGTGCACGTCTTTTTGTGTGCCTCGGGCCTCTTTACCCTCTTTTTCCTGCCCGACTACCTCAAGCGTTACCACCGCCCCATTGAGGATGTGTATGCCCTGCTGGTCTTTGCCGTTATCGGCATGGTGCTCATGGCCAATGCCGCCGACCTCATCATGACCTTCATCGGGCTGGAAACCATGTCCATGTGTCTCTACATTTTTGCAGCCATGTACAAAACCGAGGAACGCTCCAACGAGTCCGGATTTAAATACTTCCTGCTCGGCTCCTTTGCCTCGGCTTTCCTGCTGCTGGGAATCTCCCTGATCTATGGCCTCAGCGGTATGCACCAGCTGCCCCAGGCCAAAGTCAGCATGGGCAGCCTGCTCAACCTCGATGTGCTGGCCAACACCCTGCCCAATGTGCTCGAAGGGAGCAACGTCAATGAAATTATCTTCTACACCGCCATTGGCCTCATCCTCATCGGCTTCCTCTTCAAAGTTGCGGCCTTTCCCTTCCACAGCTGGACCCCCGACGTGTACGAAGGTACCCCTACCCCCCTGGCGGGTTTCATGGCTACGGGCGGTAAAATGGCGGCCTTCATCGCCCTGGGCGTCATCATGCAAAAACTCAATTTCTTCTACATAGAAAATGGGGTCGAATTTGAAACTTACCCCAAAATCATTCAGGTGCTTGCCATTGCCTCTCTGCTTACCATGATCTATGGCAACATCGTGGCGGCACGCCAAACCAACATCAAGCGCATGCTGGCATACTCCAGCATCGCACACTCCGGCTATGTGCTGCTGGGATTCTGCGCCGGAGGCGACGGCTTCGAAGCCAGCCTCTTCTATCTCTTTATCTATACCCTCATGAACATAGGCGCCTTTGGCATGGTAGGGATGGCCGAGCGCCAGTATGAAGACACCCACATGGACCACTGGAAAGGCCTGGGCAAAAAGGCCCCTTACTTTGCCGCGGCCATGTCGGTCTTCCTCTTTTCGCTCACGGGTATTCCGCCTCTCGCCGGCTTTATGGCCAAGTACCAGGTCTTTATCACGGCCATTCGCGCCGACCTCATCTTGCTGGCTACGGTGGGCATACTCACCTCTGTTATTGGAGCCTATTACTACATCCGCCTCATCGTGTACATGTTCTTTGGTGAAGAACAAGAGACCGCTCCCGATCTCAATACCCGCTTTACCTGGATGCCTGCCACCGGTATTGCCCTGCTCGTGGCCCTCATCCTCTTCTTTGGCGTATTGCCCTCTACCATCCTTTCTCCCATCGACAAAGTCGTGGAGTCCGGACTGGGCATCGTCATGGCATCCCTCGGCATGTAGGAAGCCTTGACCGGGCCTCCTTATCCTTCAATCGCAAGAGATCATCGCTTGCGGGAACCTGCCTCATCTGCCTTCCATCAAATGGCAGGCAGATGAGGCAGATTTTCAAAGATTCAAAACTTTGCCCCAACTGGCTTCGTGCCCTCCTTCGTGCTCTTTGTGC
>RFHT01000014.1 GCA_003696835.1 Bacteroidota bacterium | reverse complement strand
GCAAAGTAGCCTTTGTCCAGCTCAATGCCTGCCCCGGCAGCTTCGGCTTCATTTACCTTCAGGAACTGCCCGGGAGGCAGCACATCTGGGGTAAAGGAGAAAAAGCCGGGGGCAAAGCGGGTTTGCACATCAAAAAAGCGATAGGGCTGGTCAAAGGTGGTATTGGAGCTGAAGGAAACCCGCGTCCCCCTGCTGCCCTTTCCCGACTTGGTGGTGATAAGCACCACCCCATTTCCTGCCCGCGAACCATAAAGAGCCGCCGCAGAAGGCCCTTTGAGCACGGTAATACTTTCGATGTCGCCGGGGTTGAGGTCGGCAATGGAGTTGCCAAAATCCACCAGGTTGCGGTCGCCAAACTGGCTCACATTATTCAGGGTGCTGGCAATGGGCACCCCGTCCACTACGTACAGGGGCTGGTTGTCGCTGCTCAGGGAGGTGGCTCCCCGTATGACCATGCTCACCGAGGAACCGGTGCCACCGGTGGAGTTGATGGTAACGCCGGCTACCTTACCGGCCAGAGAGTTGATGACATTTTCCTGCACCACGCGGTTGATTTCTTCTTCTCCCACTTTGCCCACCGAAAAGCCCAGCGAGCGCTCCTGCCTCGTCAGGCCCAGGGCCGTAATCACCACATTGTCCAGGGTGGTGATGTCTTCGGTCAGGCTTACATCGATGACGCGCCTGCCGCCCACCTGTACCTCCGTGGTTTTGAAGCCCAGATAGGAAAAGACCAGCACGGCGTTTTCATCCGGCACTTCAATGCGGTAAGTGCCGTTTTCGTCGGTGAGGGTACCCGTGCGTGTGCCTTTGATGAGCACCGTTACCCCACTGAGGGCACTGCCATCAACGGCAGACGTTACTTTGCCCGTAACCACAAAAGCGGCCAGGGCCGGGGAAACCTCCCTGGCCTGCAGCCAGGGCATACACAGGAGCAGCGCTCCTGCCAGCAAAACCGCCAGCAATGGCTTTGCCTCTTTGGAGGGAGTAGAGTTGTATTTCATTTTGCACATAAGTTGATAGTCGTCAGAGGTGGAAGAATGCATTTATTTGACTGCTTCGAAGGTGAAAATGACCGCCAGGCTGGGCTTGTTGAGGTGGGCCCCCTGCGTGGCAGACATGAACATGACCAGCCGCATCTTGTCCGGCGTTATCTCTTGTATGATCACTTCCCGGTGAAAATCCATCAGCCCGATGAACTCCGTACCGGAAAATTCCAGTGTCATCACGCCGGGGTAGGTGACATCATAGGTCGTTTCCCCGTCGGCCTGGCTCACAGCCGTAACGCTGAGGTCTTTGCTTTCATTGAGGGTAAAGGTGGCGTTGGCTTCAGGGGTGTAGGCCGCTGAGCAAAAGCCAAAGCTCTGGCTCTCGTCGGTAATGTTGACAATGGGTATTTGATTGACCAGGGTAAAAACCAGGCCGGCAAATGATCCACCGTTTTTGTTGTCGTGTATATAGCTGCCATCGGCTTTAAAGGTGAAGGTGTCCTCGTACTCTTCACCCAGACCCAAAAACAGCGCCAGCGCACCCGCGGGTACATCCTGTATGGAGGTGAAATTTGGGTCCACCAGGGCTACGGCATCCTTGTCGGAGTGGGCGCTGCTGATCTTCCAGCTTTTGCCATTGGGAGCCGAGGAGCCACCCGTAAGCATTTCCCTTACCGAAAGGGCCAGGCTTATCTGCGTCTCGGCCTCGGCCGTGCCCCCTTTTCCGCTGGCTACCAGCCTGACGGTGTAGGTGCCGCCTTCGGCATACTCATGTACAGGTGCCTTCTCCGTGCTGGTGCTTCCGTCGCCGAAATCCCAGTTCCAGCTGTCGGCATGTAAAGTGAGTGCTGTGAAGGCCACCCGCTTGTCCACAACGCTGAAGAAAATCTGGGCAGTGGGGGGCTCTACCATTTCTTCTTCTTTACAGGATGGACATAACAGCAAAAAAACCAGCAGTGAACACCACGCCGGTATGAAGAGGTTTTTTTTCATGATAGATGGGGTTGGAGGTTTGCAGTAGGGTGTAGCATACTGAATTTCATTGGGTTAGAAACCCGGGTATGGGATATATATCAATAGCTTGTTATACAAATAAACCAATAAATGGCAGTACTTACTTCTGTTTTTTTACTCATTTTGCATAGTTTTTTAACTTTTGTATGGCGGGAATTCCATATATTAGGCGTAAAAACCAAGTTGAATGATGGAGTTTGTCGTTGATAAAATTCACGTTCCCAACAAACACTCCTTCATTACCCGCAAGCTAGAACAGCTCGAAAAGCGCCCTCCGCGCATACATTCGCACAAAAATTTTGAACTGAACTTTGTGGTTTCGGGTAGTGGAAGAAGGATTGTGGGCAGCCACATTTCCAGTTTTAACAGTGGCGACCTGGTATTGCTGGGTCCCGACCTGCCCCATTGCTGGGAGGTGCTGGAAGTTGAAGCTGATGCCCCCTCAGTTTGCCTGGTGGTACATTTTTACGAAAACATCATCAGCTCCGACTTTTTTAATATTCCCGAACTGGAAGAAGTAAAGGAATTGCTCAAACAGGCCAACCGGGGCATTTGGTTTAAGGGGGAGCAAATTCCCCGCATGCAGCATCACCTGGAGCGCCTGCTGGGCCTTCAGGGGCTCGAAAGTTACATAGAGCTGCTCAAGGTATTTCACTTACTGCTGAAAATGCAAGAGCGGGAATTCCTCTCTTTTCCCGCCGCCTGCCCGGCGGTATATGCCAAGGACCTCGAACAAATCAACCGCGTGTATGAGTATGTCTTTACCCATATTCAGGAAGGCGTGAGGCTGGAAGATGCCGCTGAACTGCTGCACATGGCCCCCGCTTCATTTTGCCGCTATTTTAAGAAAAAAACCCGCCAAACCTTCATGCAATACGTCAAACGGGTGCGCATAGGCCTGGCTGCCAAAATGCTGGCCGAAACCGACAAACAAATTACTCGGATTTGTTTCGAAAGCGGATACAACAACCTGGCCAACTTCAACCATCAGTTTAAGGCCATGATGGGCGAAACTCCCTCGGATTACCGCAAAAATTTCCGCTAGCAGGCAAAAACAATTCCCCAAAACCCCAACTCCGCCTTGCTCAAAGGGAAAAAACTCTTTCAAACTTTGCCCCTGTTGGCTTAGTGTCCTTTGAGTGGCTAAACAAGGTCTGCCCCCCTCCAGCCCTAAGGCAAAGCTTTGCATAAATGGCCTATTATTCAGGAAAACCCCCATATTCGCAAATAATGGTTATTTTCACCAATATGAACAAGATACGAAGCGCCATTATGCATGTACCTCTTACCGCACAACAATTGTTGGTATGGGCTGGGATAGGCTTACTGTATGCCTGTACAGGCCACACTGACAACGGCACTCCCCAGATTACCTACGTTACCGAAGCAGACTTTAGCGATACCACCCAAAACGCCATCGAACTGGCCGAAGGCCTGCGCATAGACCTCTGGGCACCCGGCCCCCTGCTGCACAATGCAGTGGCCATCAGCCTGGACCACCAGGGCGTAGCCTATGTGTCGGAGACCGAGCGCCGCAAAAGCTCCGACCTGGACATACGCGAACACCGCGACTGGATACCCGAGGACCTCAGCCTGCAAAGCCTGGAGCAAACTGAGGCCTTTCACAAACGAAAGCTGGACCCCGCCCTGAGCGACCAAAACACCTGGCTGGAGGACTTCAACGCCGACGGCTCCCACGACTGGCGCGACCTGCTGGTACAAAGCGAGCGGGTGCGCCGCATTTGGGATGAGGACGGCAACGGCCGGGCCGATGCTTCCAATGTGTTTGCGGCCGGCTTCAACGGCCTGCTCACCGGCGTGGCCGCCGGGGTACTGGCCGACAGGGGCTATGTGTATGTCACGGCCGCCCCCGACCTGTGGCGACTCAGGGATGTGGACGGCGACGGCGATGCCGACGAACGCATATCCCTCAGCCACGGCTATGGCATACACATTGCCTACGCCGGCCACGACATGTCGGGCCTGGTAAAAGGCCCCGACGGCAAAATTTACTGGTCCATAGGCGATATGGGCGTGAATGTGGTAGATCAGCAGGGCAAACGCTGGGCCTACCCCAACGAAGGGGCTGTGATGCGTTGTAACCCCGACGGCAGCGAGTTTGAAGTGTTTGCCCACGGCTTGCGCAACCCACAGGAACTGGCCTTCGACGAATACGGCAACCTCATCAGCGTGGACAATGACGGCGACCACCCGGGCGAGCACGAGCGCTATGTACACATCATAGAGGGCTCGGATTCCGGCTGGCGCATCAACTGGCAATACGGAAAATACGAGGAGGAAAACGAAGCCTACAAAGTATGGATGGATGAAGGGCTGCACCTGCCGCATTTTCCGGGGCGGCCCGCTTATGTGTTGCCGCCCCTGGCCCTGGCCCCTGACGGCCCGGCCGGGCTGGCCTACAACCCCGGTACGGCCCTGGACACCAGCTGGAATCACTACTTTTTCAGCTCCTTTTTCAAGGCTTCGGCTGCCCGCTCGCTGGTACAGGCATTCCGCCTGGCACCCAAAGGGGCTTCTTTTAAGGTGGTGGAGCAAAAAAAGGCCATAGGCGGCATGGTGCCTACAGGCCTGGCCTTTGGCCCCGACGGTGCCCTGTACGTGCTGGACTGGAAGGAAGGCTATGACAAAAAGCCCGAAGGCAGGGTGTGGAGGCTGGATGTAAAACACACTTCGGTGGCGGAGCTACGCGCCCATACCCGGCAGATATTGGCCGAAGGCATGCTGCAACGTACGGATGCCGAACTGAAAAGCTTGCTGGAGTACCCCGACATGCGGGTACGCATGGAGGCCCAGTTTGAGCTGGTGGACCGCAACAAAGGGGCAGAATTGCTGGCAGTGGCACAGCAAGGCGGTACCCTGCTGGCGCGTCTGCATGGAATATGGGGCTACGGCCAGCTGGGGCGCAGCCACGGAGCCGATTGCGGGCCGCTGCTTCCCCTGCTCACCGACGCCGAGCCAGAGGTGCGTGCCCAGGCGGCCAGGGTGCTGGGTGAGAACCACTACCAGCCTGCCGTTGAGCAGTTGGTACAGCAGCTCCAAAACCCCTCGGCTCGTGCCCAGTTTTTTGCTGCTGAGGCCCTGGGCAAGTTGGGCAACAAGGCGGCTTTCCAACCCCTGGTGGACCTGCTGCAGGCCACCGGCGATGCCGACCCCCATCTGCGGCATGCCGTGGTGTATGCCCTTTCGCGGCTGGGAGATGTACAGGCCCTGGCAGCCCTGGCCGGGCATCAGGCCGAGGCGGTGCGCCTGGGGGCAGTGGTGGCCCTGCGGGAGCTCAAAGCCCCCCAACTGGCCGTTTTTCTCAAAGACCCCAGCCCCCTGGTGGTGGTGGAAGCCGCCCGGGCCATACACGACGACCAGTCGGTGGAGGCAGCCCTGCCTGCCCTGGCGCAGGCCCTGCTGGAGTCGCCAGTGCAGGACGAAGCCTTCATCCGCCGGGCTGTCAACGCCAACCTGCGGCTGGGCGATGCCGCTTCGGCACGCAGGCTGTACCAATATGCCCAAAACTCCCGCGCCAGCGAAGACATGCGCAGCCTGGCCCTGTGGGCCCTGGGCTACTGGCCGCAGCCACCCACCCTCGACCGGGTGGACAACCACCCCCGGCAGCTATCGCCCCAGCACGACCCCCAGGCAGCCCTGGCCCTGGCCCCCGATGTGCTGCCTGCCATTCTCAGGGACCCCAGCCCCCGCCTGCGGGCCGCCGCTGCCGGCCTCAGCGGCCGCATCGGTTTTAAGGCAGCCGAACCCCAACTGCTGGCCCTCTTCAAAGAGGAGCAGCAACCCCTGGAGGTACGCACAGCCGCCCTCACTGCCCTGGCCCGGCTGCAAAGCAGCCACATAGATGAATTGCTCCAAATGGCCCTGGCCAGCCCGCAACAACAGCTGCGCGAAACGGCCCTGGACCTCATGCCCCAACTCGAGCTGCCATCCGAAATCGTGGCCGACATGATGGCCACCCTGCTGCAAAAGGGCAGTACCCCTGAACAGCAAAAAGCCCTGGCCCTGCTGGGAAGCCTCGACCATCCCAAAGCGGCTGACTTGCTGGCCGCCTACCTGGCCCAATTACAGGCCGCTACCCTCAAACCCGAGCTCCAGCTCGACCTCATCATGGCCATTGAAAAAAGCCATCATGAGGGGCTGAAAAGCCAGCTGGCGGCCTACCTGGCCCAAAAACCCGCCGACGATGTATTGGCACAATACCGCGAAACCCTGTACGGGGGAAATGTACAAAGGGGAAGGCGCATTTTTTACCGAAACAATGCCGCCCAGTGTATTCGCTGCCACCAGATAAACGGCCTGGGAGGAGAAGTAGGCCCGGACCTCACCCACATTGGTAGCACCCTCAGCCGGGAAGAGCTGCTGGCTTCCCTGGTGATGCCCAGTGCACGCCTGGCGCCCGGTTACGGAACGGTGATGCTTACCCTCAAGGACAACAGCACCCTGGTGGGGACGGTAGCCGGAGAACAATCCGGACAAGTTACCCTCAGGCTGGCCAATGGAGAGGCCAGGGAGGTGCCCCTGGTGGAAGTATCCAACCGCCAGGACGCCCCCTCGGCCATGCCCGGCATGCAAAGCTTGCTGAGCAAAGCCGAAATACGCGACCTCGTGGCTTTTTTGAGTACTTTGGAGTGAGAGAAAAAATATGATTGAAGCAGATTGAGGGTCTTGGCAGTCCCTGCTGCTGGCGCACCCAACAACCAATTGCAGAAATAGACAGAATATCGTAACTTGGAGGAGTAGGTGGAATTTTAGTTGAAATGATGTTGAACAAGCAGCAGATATTAAAGAAAATAACTGAACATCAGAACCAGATACAGCAATATGGTGTTGATAAAATTGGTTTATTTGGTTCTTATTCCAGAGGGGACCAAACGGTTAATAGTGACATTGATATATTAATTTCATTCCGACCTTCAGAAGAAACTTTTGATAATTTTATGGGGCTGTGCTTTTTCCTTCAGTCTTTATTTGAAGGGTATCGGGTTGATATTGCTACCATGAATGGCCTGAGCCCTTATATGGGGCCTGGCATACTTGAGGAAGTAACTTATGCCAAAGTCGCCGCTTGAATTACTATACCATATTCGGGATGAATGCCGGTTCATTGAATCTGTAAAGGCAGATATTCCAGACCTTGATGCTCTACTTGGAGATGAACGTCTAAAAAGGGCAGTAGTAAGAAGCATAGAAATTATTGCTGAGGCTCAAAAAAGTTGGGCGATGAATTTCAAAGTAAATATCCTGAAATTGAATGGCGAAAGATGGGGGGCATGAGAGATTTTTTAATTCACGTTTACTTTGGGATTAATTATCATATTGTCTGGGAGGTCATAACAGATAAAATCCCGGAATTAACGTGAGTTCGGGATAGTCTGAGGCATTTTTCTAATAAACATAGTATTTCCCTGTTTACAGAAGCCAGAAGCCTCTTACTAACTTTTCTGAGACAGGAAGCTGCTTTCTTGAGAAGAATAGTTATTTAAATACAGCATATACCTGCTGCAAAAAAGGGGGAATACCCCAATAGTG
>RFHT01000640.1 GCA_003696835.1 Bacteroidota bacterium | reverse complement strand
CGGGTGCAGGCTACCTTTGAAGCGGAGCGCAGCGAGCTGGCCAATGTAGCGGGCATGATTCCGGGCAAGAGAAAAGAGGAAATCGTGGTATTTTCGGCCCACTACGACCACCTGGGCATAGGGCGGCCCATAGCAGGCGACTCTATCTACAACGGTGCCAATGACGATGCTTCAGGTACCACGGCCGTGATTTCGCTGGCGGCATTTTTTAAGCAGCAGCCCCAGCCGGAGCGCAGCCTGGTGTTTGTGGCCTTTACGGCCGAGGAAATGGGCGGCTACGGCTCGCGCTATTTTTCCCAGCAATTCGATCCCGAGCACATCACCGCCATGTTCAACATCGAAATGATTGGAATTGAGGCCGAAAAAGGACCTGCCTCGGCCTATATCACCGGTTTTGATCGTTCCAGTCTGGGAAATATCATGCAGCAGGCCGTGCAGGGCAGCATGTACAATTTTCACCCCGATCCCTACCCGGAGCAAAACCTCTTTTACCGCTCCGACAATGCCACCCTGGCACGCCTGGGCGTGCCTGCCCATACCATTGCTACCACTCCCATGAAACCCAACCAACCCCACTACCATAAACCCTCGGATGAGTTTTCCACCGTTAATACCCAACACATTACCCATATCATACGGGCCATTGCTCTGGGGGCCATGCCCGTGGTCAGCGGAGAACAAACGCCCAGCAGGGTGGACAAAAGCCAGGTGAATTGAAAGAATATCGCTTCCCCTACTTCCGCCATTTGCGGGGGGGCACCAGAAAAACGCCTGCTTGCAAATAAGGTGTGAGGCCGGGCTTGGATTGGAGTACATTCCGGCTGGGAGCCGGGTTGGGAGCCGTAACCAGGTCCAGCCCCAGAGAAGCCCGCACGCCTGCTCCCGCTTCCAGCCACAGCCAGTCGTGCAGTTCGTGCTCCAGCCTGCAGCCCAGGCGTATTTCGTTCCAGCTGAGCTCCAGCAATTCATCGCTGATACTGGGCATAAAAATGAAATACCTGGCTCGTTTTAGCTCAAAACCCGTATATACCAGCGCTTTTTCCGAAAGGTTGTGCCGCAAGTGGGCCTGTACGGGCAGCAGGGCTTCCACCCCCCACTTGCGGTTAAAGGTTTTGTTAAACATTATCCCCGGTATGACCAAATGGCTGCCCGGACGGTAGTTGTACTGAAAACCTACACCCCAGGCGGTATAGTCGTTGGGCTTCCAGCCGATGAGGCCCGCTACCGAAATGCGCATATAGCGGTCCAGGCTGGCCTGACGGTTTCCAAAATCACCACTTAGCTTGGAGGAGGCACGGAATAAAAAAAACTGATTGCCCTTCGTGAGTTTGACCACACTCACATTCACCTCCAGGCTTTTGAGCGATTTTTCATTCAGCTCCTGGTGCAGCTCAAAAACGGGTTCGTTCAGCGACTCAAACTCAAATTCCTCATTGCGGTAGTCAAATCCCAACGCCACCTTCAAACCGGGCCTGAGCAACAGTGGCGCTTTGAGCTTGAGCATCAGCCGACGGTTGTCAAACAGATCACTACTGGTTTTTGCCAAATCACCTACGGTAGATATATTGGCCGGCAGCAGCTTTTCATAGCGGAGTTGGATGCCTTTTGTTTGGCCCATACCCAATACCTTGGGGTTCACATAGCCATGATCCCGTAGTGGCTTGTTTTGAGCCAGTACCAAAGCGGGGAAACAAAACAGGCAGAGCATCCATGAGGGAATACGGGTGCGCAAACTCATGCAGGAATGAATTAAAAGGTTAAGTATTGAAGTATAGGTGTGCAGCAGTGTCGTTTTCGGGTGTACGATTTTGGATGATGAAAGATTTGTTTCCCCCCAGTCATATTACATTTCTGACAGCATAAGTATCGACATATTGGCAGCTGTCGCTTTTCTAATATAGGAAATTATAATAGCAAGTAAATAACATTCTGACATGAATTTGCAAGAAATATCTGCCAAAAAGCAATGGTATTATTATATAAGTAGCTGATAATCAATAGTTTGCGTTTTTACCTTCTGCCAAATTTTTATTTGGCATTATTCGTGCCCATCTAGGACTGAAAAGGTAGTATTCTGTAGAACAACATTAAAAGAAATAATACCATGGAAGACTTTTTTAAAAAAATACTGTACACCGGCGTAGGACTGGTGTCCCTCACCGCCGAGAAGCTTCAAGAAACCGTTGACCAGTTGGTGGGCGATGGGAAAATGTCGGCCGAAGAAGGCAAGAAAATCGTAGATGAGTTTCTGAACAGTGCGGAAGCCAAGAAAGACGAGCTGGAAAACCGCATGAAACAAGCTGCTGATGAAGTAGTTAGTACCCTCAAGATCCCCACCAAAAAAGACTACGAAGAATTGGTGAAACGGATTGAAGCCCTGGAAGCCAAATTGGCTGCAAAACCTGCCAGCAAGGCTTCCAAAGCAAAAGGTGGTAAAACCCAAAGCGCCGAATAATTCGGCCGGATTAGTGGTTAAGATGCAAAGCGGCTGCCCATTGGGCAGCCGCTTTTTTTTGAAGCTGTAGCTCCAAACAGTCGCATATAAAAGGGATTAATAGAGATAGTCCAGTGCGGTTTTATCAGCAGTAGTAAAGGGGCGGTTTTGGCCGGAGCTGATGCAGGAGAGCATGAAGGAGCCCTGTCCTGCCAGGTCGGCGCCGGTAGGCGTACCGGGAATGTGTACAGCACCTACGCCTGTGTTTTCCTGCCCTTCATTGACCGGGCTGCCGCCACAGCTGATGCTGCG
>RFHT01000639.1 GCA_003696835.1 Bacteroidota bacterium | reverse complement strand
GTGGTTGACAAAAACAAAGTTTCATGTATGCATGGTCCATGAAGGCACTATTGGGGTATTCCCCCTTTTTTGCAGCAGGTATATGCTGAATAGATACCTTCTGTTTTTTAAAACCGGGTCCAGTCATTACCTGTTATTTATCCAGTCAGCAGAAATGCCACCCGCCTATACGCGCGTGAGCGAACGAATCAGAGTAGAATGGTGGGGATACTGTTTCAGCAACTGCTCCCTGCTGCCCAGTTCAAAGTCGGCAAAGTCGAAGCCCGGCGCCATGGTGCAGCCCAGCAGGGCGTATGCCTGGGGGCCGGGATCTGCAAGCCTGGCGCCAAACCAACAAGCTGCAGGCACTACTGCCTGAAAGGTTGCGCCGGTTTTGGGTTGCGAGCCCAGCAACAGCTTGCGGTAGCTGCCATCTGGCAAAATGAGGTGAAGTTCCAGGGTTTGCCCGGCGTAGAAGTGCCAGAGCTCGTCGGCTTTCAGGCGGTGCAGGGCCGAGAATCCTTCCGGGGTTATCAGAAAGTAGATACTGGTGGCCAGGCTGCGGGCTCCTCCGAAACGGGGGGGCAGGGCTTGTGCTTCGATTTGCTCCTGAGAGCGATATACCTCCCTGAAAAACCCGCCTTCGGGGTGGCGGCTCAGCTGAAGGTGTTTGATCCAGTATTCAGCTGTCATACGAGTCGGAATTTTGGCTTCTGTACCACTGTGCTTTTTCCACATAGTGGCGCGCGCCTGCGCGTATTTGTTCGATCTGTTCGGGCCGCAGGGCTTTGATTTTGCGGGCGGGAATGCCGGCGTACAAATACCCGCTTTCCAACTGCATGCCTTCGGGTACCAGCGCGCCTGCTGCCAGCAGGCAGTGGCTAGGCAGGCGGGCTTCGTCCAGCACAATGGCTCCCATGCCCACCAGTACCTCATCTTCAATGGTGCAGCCGTGCAAAATAACGCGGTGGCCTACGATCACGTCATTGCCCACCACTACCGGACTGCGGCCGGTGGTGCAGTGAATAATGGTGCCATCCTGTATGCTGCTGCGCTCGCCTATGTGAATGGCGCCCACATCGCCCCTGAGTACTGCCTGGTACCAGATGCTGCTCTGGCTGCCCACCCTTACCTGCCCGATGAGGGTGGCATTGTCTGCCAGAAACGCATCGGCAGCAATTTGGGGGAAATAGGTTTTATATGCCTGTATCAGGGCCATGATGGTTGTAGTAATTAAGTGCGGCAAATACTTCTTCTTTGCTGATGGCAATGTTGATGAGAAAGGTGCCAATGCCTTTGAGCAGGGTGCAGAGAATTTGGCCCAGCATATTTTTTTTATCGTTGGCCATGCGTGCAAAAATGGCATCAAAGTCCTGGGTGGGGATGGTAAATTTTGGATAAAATCTGGCGATAAACTGGTGAATTTCGGCCAGTTCGCTGGCGGAAAGTAACTTTCGCCGAAAAGCAATGTGGGCCTCGGTCACCATGCCTATGGCAATGGCTTCGCCATGCAGCAGGGGATGTGGGCTGTGCAGGTAATGACTTTCGATGGCATGCCCAATGGTATGGCCGAAGTTGAGGGCCTTGCGTGCACCTTTTTCCTGGGGGTCGAGTTCTACTATGCGGGATTTGATGTCAATGGAATGTTCAATGAGGGCCTTGAGGTCGAGGCTGCGCACCTCCGTAGTATTGCGCAATTGCTGCCAGCCCTCCCGGTTGGCTATGAGGTGATGTTTGATTACTTCGGCGAAGCCGGAAAGCAGTTCTCTTTGAGGCAGGGTATGCAAAAATGGCGGATATATATACACTGCCTGCGGGTCCAGAAAGAGGCCAATGTGGTTTTTGAACTCCATAAAATCAATGCCCAGCTTCCCTCCCACACTGGCATCTACCTGGGAGAGCAGGGTGGTGGGCAGTTGGATAAAATCTATGCCTCTTTTATAGGTACCTGCCACAAACCCACCCATATCACCTATTACCCCTCCCCCCAGGTTAAGCATAAGGGAGCGGCGGCCGAAGTTGGCCTGGGTAAGTTTTTGCCAGATAATAGTACAAGTGTCGAGATTTTTGTAAATTTCTCCCGGCTTGATGACACACAGCTCATGTTCTGGCAGCAACTCCCGCAGCAGGGGGTAACAATGTTCATGGGTATGGGTATCCACCAGCACCATGATTTGCTCATACTGCTTCTGCCTGAGGTCCTGCTCCAGCTGCCGCAGAGCGCGCTCACCTGTATGAATGGGATATGTTAGCATGCAGCGAAGATAAAAAATGCTGTAAAAGTGACCTAACGGGATTACCATCATCCAAAAGACAAGGCAAAATCAAATTAACCGATTTTTTCACATTTTAATACCATTTATCTTATGTCATTGATTGATATGCTCTCCCAGCAGCTTACCTCCGGGGATGCCCTCAAAAACCTGAGCAATCAGTTGGGGGTACCTGAAGGAGCCGCTGCTTCTGCCGTTTCCGCAGCTTTACCCATGATTGTAGGCGCACTGGCCCGCAATGCTTCCAAGCCTGAAGGTGCCAGTGCACTGGACAATGCCCTGGCCAAAGACCACGATGGCAGCATACTGGATAATCTGGGTGGATTTTTGTCCAGCCCGGATAATGGCCCCGGTCCGGGTATTTTAAAGCATGTATTTGGAGAAAAACGCACCAAAATAGAGGCCGGGATAGGCAGTGTGGCCGGGCTTGATGCCGGTACCGCTGGCAACCTGCTGGAAAACCTGGCGCCCATCGTGATGGGGCAGCTCGGCAAAATGAAAAGAAGCGAAGGCCTGGACGCAGGTGGCCTGGCCAGTATCCTCATGGGAAGCATCAACAGCGGCAGCTCAGACTCTGGCTTTGGTGGAGCAGCCATGAGCATGCTCACTAATTTACTTGATCAGGACGACGACGGCAGCATAATGGATGATGTAGGCGGCATGCTGGGCGGACTGTTTGGCAAAAAGTAAGATAGGGCATAAAGCCCATCTTTCTCTCACGTACCAGGGCTGGACCCGGGTTGGCGGCACACATTCGGGCCGCGCCCTGGTCCGGCCCTTCTGCTTTTATATTTGTTATCCACTTATCCACAGCCCAATCTGTGGATAATATTTTTGAATCGTGGACAGCCCCTCCTCAGAAAGCCGTACTTTTACCCCTGATTATTTTTTTGAATCGCTTTATTAATGTTGGCGTCATCCCGGCACTTGTGCCGGGATATCGTTTCATGGCCCATCGGGAAATGCGATGAGGATGGGCACATTTTTTTGGGACCATTTATTTATATCCTACCCATAATGAATACAAACGCGCACTTTAAGGTGGACCCCCGGCTGGCCTCTCTGCTGGGTGAAAACTACCGCTCTACAGAGCTGGCCATCAAAGAGCTAATTGATAATGCCTTTGATGCCGATGCTTCCAATGTGTGGATTCAATTGCCCCAACCTCTCACTCTGGACCCCATCGTTATTACCGACGACGGCACGGGCATGACCGAAGCGGAGGTACGACACGAATACCTCAACATTGCCAGCAGCCGGGTATCGAGGAAGGGGGAACGCACCCGCCTGAAAAACCGCCTGGTAAAAGGCCGTAAAGGCATCGGCAAGTTTGCCGGGCTCATGGTGGCTTCGCTCATGGAAATCCATACTGTGGCCCGCGAAAGGGAAACCCGCCTGCGCATTTTTCGCGACGAGCTCATTCGCGCCAAAAACGATCTGGTGCAAATAGACCTCCCCCTGGTGTGTGAGCAGTGCCCTGGCACCCCCAGTGGTACAGAAATTATCCTCAAAGGCATTAACCAAAACTTTACGTTTCCCAATGCCGACAAACTCAAGCGCCTGCTGGTGCTGGAGTACGGCCGCCAACCCGGCTTCAACATTTATGTAGATGGCGAGCTGGTAGATATTGAGGATATACCCGGTGAAAGTTTTGAGCATGAGCTGCAGCTTCGCAATGGGGAAAAGGCCCAGCTGCGTTTCACCCTTTCCGATGGCATCAAGCCGCTGAAACAATCGGGCATAGCCTTACGGGTGGGAGGAAAAATTGTGGGAAATCCCCGCTATTTTGGCCTGGAAGAGCATGAGGAAATTCCCACCAAAATGCTACGCAGGCTGTATGGAGAGCTCAGTGCCGATAGCCTGGAGCAGGATGTGACGGCCGACTGGGGCTCGGTGGTGGACAATAGCATCATCTTGCAGGAAATTGAGGAGCAGGTAAGGCCTCTACTGGAAGAGGCCTGTATGGAGCTTCTTCAACGTGAAATGAAGTGGGCGCGGGCCCGCCTCAAGAAACGCATCAACGGCAGCTTTGACCGCCTGCCTCCACATAAAAAGGCGCATGCCTCCAAATTTTTTGACAAGGTGCTGAAAAAGTTTTACGGAGAAAGCGAAAGCCGAATAGCCAACATCGTATCAGTGGTGCTGGATGCTATGGAGCAAAACGACTACTGGCTGGTGATGCAGCACATGGCGGAGAGTCGCGGGCAGGAGAGTGCGCAGGTAGCCGACGCATTTTCCCATTTTGGCCTGATTGACACCGCGCTCATTGCCCAGCAATCCGCTCAGCGGCTGGCTGTGCTAAAGGACCTGGAGGCCCTTATTTTCCATCCGGATACCACCCCTGCCGAAATCCAGAAGGCCATGGCCAACAACCTTTGGCTCATGGGCCCGCATTACGCCATGCTGGCCGCCAATCCCGAACTGCAGGAGGTGATGAACCTCTACCTCAACCACAAGTACAGCAATGGCCAGGCCGCCCGGCGCCCCAACCTGCTGCTCACCCAGGACTTCAACAAGCGGTTTTTGCTCATTGAACTCAAACAACCCGACCATACCCTCACCCTGAAGGACCGCCGGCAGGCCAAAACCTATATTCAGGACCTGAACGTGTACCTGCCCGAGCGCCAGATTGATGTGGTGATACTGGGCGGTGCCCTCAGCTCCCAGTTGGTGGGGCAGCGTGCAAATACGGATGTGAAAATGCTTTCCTACAAGGCCATGATCAGTGAGGCCCGTGTACAACTCAACTGGCTGATAGGGGAGCTAAAAAAGCGGTAGCCGGGGTGTTAATTCCCCAAGCTTTTGGATGAAAGGTAGTTGCGATTTGCTCTCTATCCAAAACAAAATCAGCAAAGCATTAGTCCACCACCATGAGCTTGCGGCTGCGCAATTGCTGGCCCATCTGCATGCGCAGTATGTACAGGCCTTTGGCCAGTGAGGCGGTTGGCAGGCGATATTGTTGCTCGCCCTCAGCTATCATACCCAGATGCTGCTGAAATACGATACGCCCCTGTACATCGTGGAGCTGCAGGCTCACAGGTGCAGTCACCGGCAGTCTGTAGCGGATTATACTCTCGTTCCGGGCAGGATTGGGGGTGAGTGTCAGCAGCCAGGCATCTTCGGCTTTGGTGCCAATATGGGTAGAAAGTGGCGCTTCGGTGTATTGGATAAAAAAGAGCATCATTTCGTCCAGGGCACTGTTGCCCCAGTAAAGGGTATCATCTGTGGTGTTGAGGTAAGTAGCTTCGTGTATGAGGCCTCCCTGGGGCAGGCTCATATTCACCGGCAAAAGGGGGTTAAAATAGCGGATGGGCGGATGTTCCCAATCGTAATAGCCCTGATTAAAGGTATAATCGAAGTTATAGAATCCTTCGAACAGTTGATCGCCTTTGCTGCCATCGGGGTTGCGCAGGTAAATGTCGTAATCGATGCCGGTGCGATGGGTGTGGGTGGAAAGCAGCCATACATGCCAGGTGACATTGGGAAAAGGCAGGGCAAACTCATCGGTAAACACCACGGGCGCTCCATTGTTGGGGATAATCAGATTTTTACCCAGTTCACCTCCGCCCAAAAGGAGTTCCAGTGCATCAATGGGGATGAGCTGGGAGTGCATCTCCTGTTCGGCGGTGCCTTTGGGCTGAACGTACACATTGATATATACATCGCCGGCCAGGATGGAGTCGGAGTTGAAGTTGATGAAATGGTAGTTGAGGTCCATCACATTGCCGGTTTTCCAGAAGTAGGCTGTGCCAGTGGGCAGTTCAATGTTGTTGGGGCGCTGCCAGGCGGCCAGTATGCGGTTGTCAAACATGGCCGTTTCCGATTCACTTACGTCACGCAATCCCTCGCGGTAGTTGCCCTGGGCGCTGGCACGCATTTTATAAATGATAAAATGATGGGATTCGTCGTTGAAGAAGACCTCAATGCGGTTAATTTCCACCTCTTCTTCCAGTTCAAGGGTTTGCTTTTTAAACACTTCCATTTCTCCGTTTGGAGGCAGGAAAAAAGGGCCATAATGTATCTGAAAACCTTCGCCTTCCTGGGGAGCAGGGGGAATGGAGATGCGCTTTTTGCCTTGCCCGGCATAATAGGCCGTCAGCAGGCTGTCATTCACTTCTTTTTCATCCATTCGGGCGCCGTAGAGCACCCACTGACGCATCAGCTCAATTTCGGCAGGTTCCAACGCCGGGAAGGGCGAAGGCGGCATGCGGCTGCCTTCGGGCTGGCTTACGCCAAAGGCAGCATCCCAGCCGGTATGGGCCAGCTTGTGCAGTACATAGCTGCGTTCGGGGTAGCCAGGAGTTATGCGCTGGTACCCCTTGTCCTTTGCTGCGGGGTTGGTGGGCGCTACGCCTACCAACTGCTCGTACACTTGCTGCATGCTGCCGCTGAGGTTGAGCATGCCGGCCCCCGGGCTGCCCTTGTGGCAGCCCGAAAACGCACAACTGCTCTGCAGCAGCTGATACACTTTCTCATAGGTGGTTTGCTGAGCAAAAAGGGATGCACATACACTGGTACATAGCGCAAAACAAACAGCTTTCAGATAGTAATTCATCAGACGTAAGTGTTGGTAATAAGTGCCGCACTGTGGAGAATTGGAGACCCTAATATGGCAAATTTGTTGCTCCAGGGCAATTTTTTCTTTTTCCAGGCAAAGCCCCGGCACTTCTATACTTCTGCCACTACTGTGATACCTGCCTTTACCTTATCGCCCAGTTTAACGCTGATGTTACTGGAAAGCGGCAGCAGCAGGTCGATGCGGGACCCGAATTTGATAAAGCCAAATTCCTCTCCCTGTTTTACCACATCCCCTTCCTTCACATAGTAGATAATGCGGCGTGCCAGAAAGCCCGCAATTTGCTTGTAACCCACAGCAAGCTTTTCGTTTTCTGCAACGATGTAGCTTTGTTCATTCAGTTCGGATGATTTGGGGTTGAATGCCATGAGGTATTTGCCGGGGTAGTATTTGGCAAATTTAATCACTCCTCCTATGGGGTTGCGGTTGACGTGCACATTGAGGGGCGACATGAAAATGCTCACCTGCATTCTTTTGTCGTTGAAATAGATATTGTCTTCCACCTCTTCAATCACCACCACCTTGCCATCGCAGGGGGCAAGTACTTTGGTGTCATCCTCTACCACCTGAATGGTAGGGTTGCGAAAAAAATTAAACACCAAAAAAACCAGCACTGCGCCTGCCAGGGCAAATACGTGCCCCAGCACCGGATGTATCCAATAGGCTGCAGCCACCAGCAGCGCTATCACCAATATGGAAATGGGGATGGTGGTTTTGCCTTCTCTGTGTAACTTTACCATTATTTTGAGCTGTTTGTGCTACAATAATACACACATAGACCATAAGTACAACCAGGAATGAGGTGAAAATTGATTTATCCCAACAAATAAGACATGAAAGTAGAGCATATCGGCATAGCGGTAAATAAGCTGGAACAGGCTGAGCCCCTGTACCAAACGCTGCTGAACAGCAGTGCTTACAAAAGAGAAGAGGTAGAAAGTGAAGGGGTGATCACGAGTTTTTTCCGGGCAGGAGCCACCAAAATTGAGCTGCTCGAAGCTACCCGGCCCGATTCACCCATTGCCCGGTTCATTGAGCGACGTGGGGAGGGCCTGCACCACATTGCCTTTGAGGTGGAAGACATACAGGCCGAGATGGCCCGCCTGCGTGCGGCCGGCTTCCGGCTGCTCAACGAGCAGCCGAAACGTGGAGCCGATAACAAATGGGTATGTTTTGTGCACCCCAAAGACTGCCAGGGCGTTTTGGTTGAGCTTTGCCAGGAGATCAGGGAATGAACTGAAATAGCCAGGCCAAGCCCGTGGCCTTAGGTTGCTGCCCGGCCCTATTCCACTACCGCTTCCTTGATGCTCACTTCGCTCCACCTGCCGGGCGGGTATTGCCCCAGCATGTATATTCTGCCTGCGGGCAGGTTGCCCTGGCTTCTGTAGCGAATCATGTCGGTATCCTGCTTGCCCACCGATACCAGTACCGTACGGCTGGGTGAACGCTGATATACGCGCAGGTCATCAAACTGTGCACGGGCATTTCCCGTGCGGAAGGAAATGTACTGCCCGGAGCTGAAAGCTCCTTCGCTGTCACGCCAGGAGAGTACCTTGAGGTTGTCGAGAAAGACTTCAATCAGCCCGCTGCTATTGTCCAGGGTGATCTTGATGTCGTACCAGCGGTTGGGTTGAAATTTGGCTATGGCAGACTCTCTGGGCCCCCCAAGCTGGTTATTGTTACTCCTGTACACCTCCACCTTGTCCACATCCTGGTCTTTGTTGCGAAACCACACCAGGTAGGAGTTGCCCCTGTTGGTGAGTTTGCCGTCGCTGGCAAAAAAGTGAAACCCGAAGCGCTTGTTTTCGCCTGTTGTGAGCAGGCGCGCCCGGAAGTGGTAGAGGTAGCTTTGGTTGGCCTGCTGGCGCAGGGGCACATACACATTGGAATTGGTGCTATTTTCCTGCTGCTGCTCGAGCACGCCTGCACTCACCCGCCAACTGCCCAATACAGGGGTCCAGTCGGAGCGGAGGCTGCTTCCGGAAAATTCATCCAGGAAAAAGCCTGCCATCGGATTGGCACTCCACCGTTTGCCGTCGTAGTCGGCCACCAGGTAGTAGCTGTTTTCCTGTGGGAGGGTGAAACTAAAATCTTTGTTGTAAGTTACTTTAAGGTATTGATCGTCAGTTCCTGAGCCCGAACTTCCGGAGGAAGAACTGCCCCCTGAGCCTTCGTCGGCAAGCCCGCCACCGAAGCTTACGCGGGCACCTGCGGTGCCCACAGGCGACCAGCGTATGTTGCGGTCCACTATGAGAGAATGTACGCGGAAAGCCTGCTCGCCCGGGCGGGGGCTTTCCATGCGAATATCATTGTTCGGCTCGGGGCCCAAGCTCAGGTTTACGGATCTGCCACGGGTTTTGTACACAATGAGGTTGTCGAATTCGGCTATGCAATCACCTGTGCGCAAAGAAATGCCACTACCGGTACGCAGGGGAGCCGGGTCGTTGTAGGAAATGGCAAATTTATTGTTGATGTACAGCTCAATGCGGCCTTTTCGGGGGTTGTAAATGACTTTGTAGTCATACACTTCCCCGGTGTTAATGGTGGTGTTTCTCCTCACTTTAAGGTCAAACTTGTTGCGCCAGGTTTTGTAAATTTCCACTTTGTCGCCATCGGCTGCATCGCGTATCCACACGAAGTAGGAATTGCCGCGGTTTTCGGCAGCAGGATCGCTGCAAAAGAAATGCAGACCCATGCGCTTGTTGGAAGCGCTGCCACTGATCCTGCCCTGCCAGTGATATACATACACTTCATTGCGTTGCCGCAGTTCGGTGTAGATATTGGAATTGCCTTCACTGGCATCGGTTTGTATCAGC
The DNA here is from genome assembly GCA_003696835.1 of Bacteroidota bacterium. GTDB lineage: Bacteria > Bacteroidota > Bacteroidia > J057 > J057 > J057. The sequence goes on along the minus strand of RFHT01000639.1, from coordinate 4,416 downwards.
CTGCCTGAGCGCACCTGCCAGGATCCCCTGGCAATTTTCCAGTCGGGGTGTAGCCCCCTGTTGAAGTCGTCGTAGAAAAAGCCCTTTTCGGGGTTGGAACGCCAGCCCGCGGGAGTATTTTCGGCAATGTTGTAAAAGCGGTTGGCCAGGCCGCGCCCGCTTTTGTCAATGTCGTCAAACTGCAGGGTGAAATCGTCGGTATAAAGCTCATTTAACCTGGGACGGGTTTCCGGGGCCGTGGAGGCATATACCAGTTTGGGTTCAAAAGGTCCGGTATCGGGCAGCGGGCCGGGCTCGTTGTCATCAGTTACGGGTTCGTTATCGTCCTGGGAGTCATTGTCGGTTACGGGCGGACCCGTAGCATCGCCTATGGTTCGCCATCGGGCAGCCCATCCTTTGCCGGTGGTGCGTTCATCGGAGGTAAACAGCAGGGTGAGGGTATTGCCGGTAGAAACAATGGTTTTGGGCAGACGGGAACCCGCCAGGGTATCGATGAGGGGAGCATTGATGCTGGGCCCGTCGTAAACGACGAGAAAGTCGCAGCATGCCTCGGTGTCAAACTCTTCAAATGTCAGCTCTATGCGTTTGCCGTTGGGAGGGGCAATTTGGTAAATGTAGGCTTCATTGTTGATGTATCCGGCATTTTTTCCACCCGAATCATAAAATTTGCCCGAGTTGAGGCTCACCCGGTAAAGGCGGGGGCTGCCTTTCTGGCTTACCCCCGGCGTGGTAAAGACGTCGCCTACCAGGCCCGAAGTGTCAGCTCCGCACACGGCCTGCACCTCCCATTGGTACTCGGAGTTGGCACCCAGACCGGTAAGGGTAACAGATGTAGCAGAGGTGCGGTATTTGTCCCACTCTTCCTCCAGGTTGCGCTTCTTTACATACAGCAAATAATGATCGGCCTGCGGCCCGCCCTGCCAGCTGAGGGTGGCACCCATGGGAAAAATGTTGCTGGCCTGCAGGGCCTGCGGCACCGGACAGTCGGCCGCGCGGCGGGTAGCACTGTAGCTGAGCTTCCAGCCCGCCTTATTGATCTGGCAGTCGGAGCGAAACTCCATGAACACGGCTCCGCTTTTGGCAATGATCACCTGCGGGATTTTGTTGCCGGTAAACCGCCCGATAAAGGGCGCGTAGGCATTTTCCCCGTCGTAAATGTCGAGGTAATCATAGGGGGTAGTTTCACTGCCTTCGAGCTCAAACTCCTCAAACTCCAGCCTTACAGCTGTGGCCCCTTCGGGCTTAATGAGGTAGGTAACCCGCATTTGGTCCCCATAGTTGCGTTCGCCCCCCGGATCCAGCAGGGTGCCTTTCTTTTTGGTGTATAGCAATGGGGTGGGCTCGTCATTGATGAGGCGGTAGTAGCGGTCCCAGTCCCAGAAGGGTCCCGGATCCACGTGGTCATTTCCGCGGAAGTGCTGGTGGCCTTTGATTTTATAACACTTGTTGCCCAGGGGCTTTACGCCATTGGTGGGCGGCCCGCCAAAGGTTTGGAGGGGGTTGATATTGTGCCTGCGGCAAATGTCGCGCACCAGGCGTGCCGAGCTTTCGTACATGGCCGTGGTGTACCAGGCTTCACCCTCATCAATGAAACCTTCGTGCTCTATGCCAATGGCGCGGCTGTTGTCGGTACGTACGTGGTAGCCCGCCTGCGACTCACATACCATCTGGGTTACCTGCCCGTCGGAGGCACGAATGATGTAATGGGCCGAAACGCGTGCGTTGGGGTTTTTAAACCAGGAAATGGCACTGGCGTAAGAGCCTTGTATGGTGTGTATGGTAACGAATTCTACCTGTTCGCCATTTCTGGAGCCGTAGTTGCGGGGGTGTGCAGGCACCCAAATTGCTCCGGCATAGTCGGTAGCATTGTTGCTTTGGGTACAGGCAGGCGGCTCGGTGCCTGCCGGCGCCAGAAAAGGCTCATTATTGAGGTTGCGAATGCCCTGGTCGCTAATTTTGATTCCCGGGGCACTGAGCACTTTGTAGTTTTCTTTAAAAATTTCCTCGAAATTAAACGCCTCCCGGCTTCTTTGGGCATTTTCCACATGCGGCTCCTGCATTTCCTTGAGGATGGCATAAAACTGCTGGTCGAGTGCAAAGGCGTTGTGTACGGAGCGGTCCTGGGGAATTTCGCTCAGCCGGGTAATGATGGGCGCATGTGCAGCCATGCTGCGCGTGGTGCTCATACGCAATTCGCGTTGCACGGCATCATAAGCAGCGGCATAAGCCAGTATGTTGATGCGGGGATCGCGCTTGATTTCGGATACCCGAAAGCCGGAGTACTTCGCCACTTCAGCCAGGTTGTTGCGAAAATAGCCCTTTCCGTCTTCTACCAGCCCCATTACGCCATAATAAGCCGGCAACCCCTGACAACTGCCCGGCTCTTTGTCGGGCTGCAAATGACGAATACGGGTGTTGGTGTAGGCCACGGCCTCCAGCACCCCACGCGGAATGCGCGGGTATTTGCGGTATGCTTCGGTAAAATAGGCTTCGTATTTATTTTCTATCTGGCCAAAGGCCGGGAACGTTATCAAACAAATCAGTGCCAGTATAAGGTGTTTGTTCATGACGGGTCTTTTTGTCAGATATAAGTTTTTCTCTATCTTAGTAAAATTAAATGGTTCTGATCAATTCACGCATAGCCGTAGGTACGTAATTCTTATGCCAACAGATATAGACATCAAAAAACGGACGGAGTTTTTCATCAAAGATTTGCATGCGCGCGAAAGGATGCGTCTGGGCTGGTATCGCCAGTTTGGGATTAATGAAGAACAAATCCGAACGCTTCGTGCCAGAAAAGCCCACCATACAGCATTTCTCAGGGATTTGTTAAGAAAACGCGGAATAAGCCCTGCATGGTATGCCCGCTGTTTTTATATACTGGGGCATCTCTTTGGATTTTGTTCTGCCTTTTTCCCTCAGCCCTTCATGCAGCGCATAGAAACTACGCTGGAATTTTGGATTCTCATGCGCTACAAAAAGTATTTCAGACAAATGAGCCTGGATGCCATGCTTCGCTCCATGGTGGAGTCGCTCCAACTGGAGAAGCTGGCCCACGATGAGCCGGGCACAGACGTGCTGCATTTGCTCGAAAGTTTCATCAAAGAACAGGAACAGGCCCTGCGACTCAGACAGGGATAAAGCTTTTCCCTCATTTTGAGCGAGGCTGTCCATTCGTTAAAATAACAAATTTCATTCGTAGGCTTCAACTTTTGCCCCCCTCAGCAGGCAAATTTGTAGGGATTTTTCCGTTTTTACCCAAAATCTGGTCAATAGCCCTGAGGGTGAGCCGGGCATTTTCGGTCGCAGCAGGTCCCCAATGGGCCATACGCGCAAGCTTTCCCTTTAATGGCCCCTGTCCACCCGACAATTTGATGCGATGTGTTTGTTCCAGCGCCTGCAGCAGTTCCTCAGCCGATACATCGGGCAGGCTGAAGGCCGTCATGGAGTCGGAGGGGGAGTGCCCAAACACCTCTCCGCCCAATTGTACAATGCCTGCTTTGAACAGGGCCGAGGCCTGATGGGTCTGATTCCATACCGTGGGCAAACGCTGCTGCCGCAAGTAGCGGGTGGCCGCCTGCAGGCCATAAAGCAGGGAAACGGGGGGCGTATAGGGGTAATTCAGCCTGTCGGCCCAAAGGGCATAGTTGTAGAGGTTGCGGAAGTCGGCAGCGTGGGTGGGCCGCAGGCAGGCCCTGGCCGCTTCGCTCAATGCCATGACCACCGTTCCGGCGGGGTTCATCAGTGCTTTTTGGGCCGCCACTACAGCACAGTCGATTTGCCATGCATCGAAATAAAAGGGAATGGCTCCCAGTGTGCTGATGGCATCTACCAGTAGCAGACAGGCGGGCTGTTGCTGCTTGATTGCAAAGGCGATCTCCTCCAGGTCGATACACGCACCGGTGGAAGTTTCGCAATGGGTAAGCACAACGGCCTGAAAGGGGCCGCTCTCCATCACGGGCAAGACTTCTTCCGGGCTGAGTACTTCTCCCCAGTTTTTGGTAGTTTCCACCACCTCCAGTTCCAGTAGCCGGGCATAGTCCACCCATCGCTGGCTAAATTTGCCCATGTTCACCACCCAAACCCGCTCTCCCGGCCGCAAGAGGCTGTACATGGCCGTTTCTACGCCATAGGTGCCGCTACCGATCATGCTCAGGGTGTGCTGCCGCGTTTGAAAGAGGTAGCGAAAATCCTCCAGCAATGCGCCATAAAAGGACTCAAATTCCCGCGTGCGATGGTGAATAACGGGTTTGCACAGGGCTTCTTTCACAAAAGGCGGCAGGGCAACCGGGCCGGGGGTGAGAAGGTGGTATTGGCTCATACTCGAATTTTGCACGAATATACCATTCTCTCCGTGTTTTTTGTTGAGTAGGAGCGAATTTGACAAAATGAAACAGGCGAAAATCAAGCTTGATT